>NZ_CAADGZ010000022.1:0-40003 GCF_900696675.1 uncultured Candidatus Kuenenia sp.
AGATCCCGCGTCCGCGGCAACAATCACATGAATTATTAGAGGCATTACAGATAAAGTTGCCAGAAGTATTGCCAAGCCGGAACATACGGGTAGTCACTAGAAAAAAGCTTGCTGTTCGGCGTAAAAGCCAATAAATATAAGGCTTTTACGGCACTTTTGTTTTTTGACTTGGGGTGAACATCCGTTGTATGTTATCAAACCGGGGAGGGAATATAACGGTGAGATGGGTGCTGTTCAGCAAGTCGTTGTAAGATTTTGTGCAGGTGTTATCGCATTGATTATGCCTGCATCAATGGGGTCATTATTAACGTGGATTATGGCCTTGGCATCCGGCATACTTATACTGTCGTGCGCACACCATTGACGTGGGTCGCAAACCGTATTGATTTTTTCCCTTAATTCTATAGGTGTAAAGGGAGATAAAAAATAATGCTGAATATCATTTTCTTTCGAACCTGTGGAAGTCACAATAATAAAGGGCGTATCTTTGTTTATTTCCTCATTTTTTAACTCTTTGAAAAGAGCAATGCCGTTTGCTTGTTTAAATTGCATACCGCAAATAATTACCTCGAATTTTTGTTCTTTAAATTTTTCCAAAGCTTCTGCTGCGGAAGGCGCCTCGATGATAACAACATCATTAAGCGCGGAGATAAGGTATGTTTTGAGTAATGTTCGCAATATCCTGGTTTCGTGAACAATGAGTATTTTACGCATTCGCATGGCAGGCTTTCTTTCATTTAAATCCGGGTAAATAACGCATCCTCAGGTATGAAGGTATGAAGTGAAGCCCGGCCTCATTGATAAATCATCTTAAAAAGCTTTGATGCAAGATGCTTGTTCATATTTTTAAGTACTTTATATTCCTCATATGCCATTAGCTTATTTTTTGTTTGCAAATATGCCATACCCAGATGAAAATGTACTTCCGGAACATCCTTGTTAATACCAATGGCTTGCCAGTATGCCTCAATGGCGTCACGATGCCGCTCAAGAGCCGTGTAGGCTAAACCAAGCATGAAATATGCCTCAAAAAATTGCGCATTGCTGCGCACCGCATCAAGGAGAGATTCAACCGCCCCCTTATATTGTTTTTGCATAAAATATGCCATGCCAAGCTGGAAGTGCCCTTCCGGAAATTCCGGTTTCAAACGAACCGCCTGTTTCAGGTTTTTTATTGCATCGGGATAATTGCCAAGCTTATTTTTACAGTAACCAATCTGAAAGTATGCATGGGCATAGTTCCTGTCTTTAGTTATTGCCTTTTCCAATAAGGAAATTGCCTTTTCATATTCTTCATTTCCGATAAGGAAAATTCCTTCCCCATAAAATGCCTCTTCGGAAATCTCCCCCAAACCTCTCCTTTCAGAAAATGATTGCTCCTTTACCGGAACAAGGCTTTTAAGCCTTTCGCAGGCAAGAGCGTAACCTTCCCCACCGGTAGAAATGAAGGCCATAATACCCACGGCTTCACCATTCATATTTACCACAGGACTTCCAATGCAACTAAGCGGAAACGACGCCTTTATCCTTATTATAGTTCCGAACAACGGAATTTCAGAAACCCCGGAGACAACTCCAGTCACCGCAAAATGTCCTGAATCGAATGAATTATTTATCACCATGATTTGTTCATTTACACCGGGCAGGATCATGGTCAACGGCAAAGGAGACGCCCTGCTTTCAAAATTGTCGATTGCCAATTGCACAAGGCCGCCTTCTTTATCCTCCGCAAGAATTTTTGTTACGGAATAGCTATTGCCCTGAAAGTTTTTAACCCGAATACTATGCGCATCCATGAATACTTTACTATGGGTAATAATATCGCCTCGCTCATTTATAATGAACCCACCCCCCTGATTAAACTCATTCCCGTCTTTATCGAAAGACGTGAGAGAAACAACCGCGGGTTTGATTTTATTCGTCAGGTAAGTAGCCGCATCCCGCGCCATTACACAGACAGAACCTCCCGCCACAGATACGAAAATTGCACCAAGTATAACGTTTTGAAAGCATCTATTCATACACTTACCCCTTCCTGTTTTGGCAAAATATTGTGTGTTTCCTTAGCAATCAGATACGATTTTTAGAAGTTTTTTGCGTTGCACTGTCCAAATACATAAAACGCATTGACTTGCGTATTCTCATGTAGTACCATACTTCCCAATAATGAATTGGATAGTGACGTGTATCGTCCGGTTATCAGGTGTCCGTCAGGGGAAAACAACATGGCCTGCCGGGTTACGTTTCACTTTACTTAGAATTTTCAAAATACAAAACTATTACCGTTTATCAACAGAAACCATAAAATAACCCCGGTATCCGATATGCATTTTATTAACAAAATACGAGGAATCAACGAAGAGGGAAACCGCCTTAAACGAATTGCAATAAAAGTGGCGGCCATACTCGCATCTCAGGCAATAGTTGCTTTTTTATTTATGCTTTTTTTCACGGGCAAAACCAGCAGAGACAATAGCCGTCGCTTTGCCGGTTATGACGCCAAAATAAGCGTGATGGAAGACATGGTTGACCATGCAACCCAAAAACACAACAAAGACATTGCGGAACTCGCCAAATCAGTCGGCAAAATGGGCAGTATAAATCAAGGCATATTGCAAACTATCAACACCTTATCGGAAGAATTCCGCAAAATGAAGCCGGTATCTGAAGAAGCAAACATGTCTTCAGCGCAACTACAACAAGCGCAGGATAGCCAGTCACCCCAAACAGAAGAGACTTCCATTCTAACAGACGCCGCACCCCAAAATAACATGTGGAGTCTCCGGATAGTTACCCTGCAGAACATAGAAAAGAATAAAAAAGGCGCGGAAGAACTGATAGCATATCTGCAAAGCAATGGCATCCATAAAGCAAGGATATATCAATACGGCAAGCTATTGTCGGTGGACGTTGGTGATTTTGCCGATGTTTCTACGGATGAGGCAAAAAAACTTAGGGAAAAGATCAGAGGCATCAACTATAAAGGGAGTACCTTTAAAGATGCCTACTTCGTTCAGTACTGATAAAAACGCAAACTGCAAAAAATCAGCCCCACAGGCAAATGCATTTTAATACTCCACTGGTTTTCTCGATATCTTCAATCGTCCACGATTCGTCTTACTTTCCAAACGCTTTTCCTTTGCAGCTTTTTTAGGTTTCGTGGGCTTCCGTTTTTTTTGCACAATAACCGCACTTTTTATAAAATCCCGCAGCCGGTTGAGCGCATCCTCTTTATTTTTGTCCTGGCTGCGATATTTCTGCGCCTTGATAACGATCACCCCTTCTCCTGAAATACGGCGGTCACTCAGCGATAAAAGCCTTTCTTTATAAAAATCAGGCAACGACGACGCATTGATATCGAAGCGCAACTGAACAGCAGTGGCAACCTTGTTGACATGCTGCCCTCCCGCACCCTGCGCACGAATTGGGTGCATCGATATTTCGTCTATCGGAATGGTTACCTTATTGGATATTTTTACCATATAGTATTACACTTACCTTTAAAACTCATTTATTACTATCACACCAACAGACCCGAAGCGGTTCATGTCTGGAAGTTCACGCGCCGCATCCTCAAGGCCGATTGTTTTTCCAATCAATTTTTCCGGACGTAATTTCCCTTCGCAAACCATCTCCAACATAGCGCCGTATTCATGCGCCTGCATTCCATGACATCCCAGTATTTCGAGTTCATTTGCGATCACCTTGTCCATGGGTATAGGGGGATGCCGGTGTTCCGCCAGCATCAGTCCGACCTGGAGATGTTTCCCCCGTTTTCTTAAAGTAGCTATTGAATTAAAGCATGTATTTGAACTTCCAAGCGCATCGACAGAAACATGCACCCCGCCTTTTGTTATGTCCAATATAGCTCCTGCCACATCCTCCACCTCCCCGGCATTCACCAACGCAACAGCTCCAACCGATCCGGCAAAATCAAGTTTCTCTTTTTGTATATCAACCGCCACAACATTCGCCCCCAGGGCGCTTGCAATCATAATTGCCGACAAACCAACGCCTCCGCATCCATGCACAGCAACCCACTGCCCGGCTGAAACCTTCCCCTGTGCAACAATTGCGCGAAACGAAGTGCTGAAGCGGCATCCGAGGCTCGCCGCGGTTACGAAATCAATATCTTCCGGTAACTGTACTAAATTAACATCTGCATAATCGATTGCCACGTACTGCGCAAAAGAACCCCAATGGGTGAATCCCGGCTGAGACTGACGGTCACAAACCTGATGATTCCCAGAAGCGCATTGCGGGCATGCACCGCATCCGCACACAAACGGAAGGGTCACCCTGTCTCCCTTCTTCCACAGTGACACTTCCTTCCCGGTTTCTTCAACAACACCTGCAATTTCGTGTCCGGGAACATGTGGCAAACGAATGCAGGGATCGTGTCCCATCCATCCATGCCAGTCACTCCGGCACATTCCGGTAGCTCCCACGCGAATCACCACGCCGGTTTTCTCAGGCGCTGGATCAGGCACCTCTTGAATAGTCAATGGTTGAGCAAATTTTTCATATACTGCCACTCTCATAAGATGCCCTTATTTTATAATAACACGGTATCAATTTTTTGGGAATACGTACAGTCGGCAAATTGTGGATTGCCTACTGTAGACTGTAGAAATTATTATAAAAACCTCAACTTATTGAGAAGTTACATTTTACGCTATTGTTTTTCCGCTTACCAGAGCCGCTTTAAGTTTTTGGCGTCGGCTTAAGCGCGTAGTTAAGGCATAACTGTTGATATAGAAACTCTGGCGCAAAATCGGCTCCGTACGAAACAACCCTTACAGGGTTCCAAAGTAGAACATGGCAAACACAATACCAAGAAAAATGGGGGGTATTCCTGATTTTTTGTAACTTTTGCCATGTTTTAATGAAACGTTGCCGTAGTGTTAACCCTGACATGGTTCTGAACCCTGTCAGGGTTGTGTCGTCCTGACCCCTCTGAACGGTTACAAAAAAGAACTATTCAGCGTAATCTATTAAACTACCGAAGCACAACTCGTTCTCAAATCTTGTCCTGAACATAGTGAAGTATCTGTTTGGGAACGTAATGGCAATGGAAACTACATTCGCGGGTTCAGATTTGTAACCTGAACCCGCCTGGAGTCGTGTAATGTTTACGCTTAATAGTTGCACAAAAAATCGGGAATGCGGCCGGTATAGTAAACGGGGAGACGCTTGCAATGCGTCTCTATAAAAATATTGAAATTCCTAAACATAAATTTAAAGTAACTTCCCGGCATTTTTTGCCAGAAACCTTCCCATTTCTTCTGACGTCACTGCTTTACTGCAAAGATAGCCCTGGAATTCATCGCATTGCAGCCCCTGGAGAAATTCAAATTGTTCATCTGTCTCTACGCCCTCAGCAATTACCGTAAGTTGAAGACTTTTTGCCATGGCGATAACTGCTTTTACAATCGCTGAATTAGTCGGGTCTTTATGTAGGTTATGAATAAATGTCATGCCAATTTTGAGTTTTTGTATAGGGAATTTACTGAGATAGCTTAAAGAGGAAAAGCCCGTACCAAAATCATCAATAGTGATCTGAATCCCGAGGCTTTTCAATTTATTCAGTTTGTAAATGGTGGTTTGCAGGTTTTGGATGGCAATACCTTCCGTGATCTCAAGATCAAGGGCATCGGGAGACATACGGGTATCATGTAAGACGTTATTCACAAAATCTATCAGGTTTTCGCGTCCAAAAGTATGTCCTGAAATGTTTACCGCTATGGGTACGGAAGGGAGGCCGGCTCTTTGCCATGCCATGTTCTGTTTGCAGGCCGTGTGCAACACCCAGAAATCGATAGGCACGATTTGCCCGGTGTCTTCCGCCAATGGTATAAATTCTGCGGGGGAAATCAATCCTTTTTTAGGATGTTTCCAACGCAAAAGGGCTTCCATGCCAACCAATCGCCCTGTAGCAATATTCACCTGCGGCTGATAGTATAAAACCAGCTCCCTGTTCTCCAGGGCACGGCGCAGGTACATTTCTTCGAGGAGCTGCTCGTAGGCTTTTTCCTGCACAGTTGAGGAGTAAAAATGATAGTTGTCCCTGCCGCTTTCCTTTGAAATGTACATGGCGGAATCGGCATTTTTCAGCAATGCTTCCGCTGTTGTGCCGTCACCCGGATACAGGGCGATTCCAATACTGGCGCTAATGCAGAGATCATGGTCGTCTATGATTACCGGCTCTTTTAATTTCTTTAAAATTCTCTGTGTGACGTCATTTGCATCTTCCATCCTGGAAATTTCCGTCAATAATAGCACAAATTCGTCTCCTCCCTGACGGCTGACCGTATCTTCTTCGCGTATGCAGCTTTTTAATCTGTCTGCGATTATCTTCAGGAGGCGGTCTCCTGTGCTATGCCCCAGTGTATCGTTGACTTTTTTGAATCTGTCGATATCAATGAATGCCACTGCCAGCATTTGTTGTTTGCGATGAGCGTGTATTATTGCCATATTAAGACGGTCGTGAAATAATTCCCTGTTTGGCAAAGCAGTCAGTGAATCGTAGTACGCCAGATAATGGATTCTTTCTTCCGCCTGTTTATGCTCTGTGATATCTTCCATAATTGCGAGATAATGGGAAATAAATCCTTCATTGCTTTTGATAGCGGAAAGAGACAGTGATGTCCAAAAGAGTTCTCCGTGTTTTTTCCTGCTGGAAAATGCTTCCTTCCATTCTCCTTTCGAGGTGATTGCTTTCCACAACGTTTTATCCGCCATGGATAAAGATTCACCGCCGGGCTGTATGATGTCTATCAGATTTTTTCCCAGAACTTCTTCCGGTTCAAAGCCGGTCACTTTGCAGAACTTCGGGTTAATATAGTCAATGCGGCCATCCGTATCGGTGACGGCAATCATTGCCGGGCTTTGTTCAACGGCAAGGGACAACGTACAGATCATTTCCTCCGCGTGTTTACTCCCGGTAATATCTCTTATTACGCCGACGGTTCCGACGAATCGCTTATCGTTCTTCATAATATCGGAGTCGTAATGTCCTGTAGCGGCAACCTCAATGATCTTTTCATGCTTTTTGGGCCATTTTATAATCTGAATGGTGTATTCCATGTACTCCGGGGATTTCTTTGATTTTACCCGTATCTGCAAACCTGTGGTTTTTCTTTGTCCGGTTCTTCGTTCGTCAAACAATTTAGGCGTGGTTTTGTAGTCGCTTGTCTTTCCTGAATATTCTGACAGCACTTCGGAGCGACTTACTTTTTTCAAGTCATCAGGGTGTATCAGTTCACTAAAATGTTTGCCGATGAGTTCGTCAGGCTCATAGCCAAAGACCTGCACGGCTTCATTTATGAAGGTAAAATAGCCGTTTGCGTCAATTCTATAGATAATATCGGGCAGTATTTCCACAAGTCGTTTATAGCGCTGTTTTCCGTCCTGCAGTTCCAGTTCGATCTGCTTACGTTCCATGGAATAGCGCATGGTGCGGGCAAGTGAATCTCCGTCTATTTTCCCTTTAATCAGGTAGTCCTGCGCACCCTTCTTCAATGCTTCAACTGCGACCTCTTCATCGCCAAGTCCGCTTAACACAACAATTGGCGTTCTTGAAGCATGTGCTTGTATTGAACAGAATGTTTTTAATCCCTGGCTGTCAGGCAGTGAAAGGTCCAGGAGAATAACGTCTATAAAATCATTTTCCAGTTTCTGCAATGCGGAAGAAAGGCGGTAGGCGCACTCAAGGCTGAAGGATACGCTTTGTATATCATCCAGCATTTCCCTAACCAGGTATACGTCGCCAGGGTTGTCTTCTACCAAAAGCACCTTTATTTCATTTTTCATAACAATAGCATCTCTTTTATTCTGCGGGGAGTTTCACAATACTAAACCAAAAATTATGGACAGCCTGCACAATCTTTATGAATTCATCAAAATCAACAGGTTTGGTTACGTAACAGTTCGCATGGAGGCCATACGACTTAAGTATATCTTCCTCGTTGCTTGATGTGGTCAGGATTACAATAGGAATTAATTTCAGTTTTTCATCAGTTTTAATTTCTGCAAGCACCTCGCGGCCATCCTTTTTTGGCAAATTCAAATCCAGCAGGATAATATCGGGCCTTGTTGCGTCAGCGTATTTACCTTCCTTGCGGAGGCATCTCATCGCCTCAACACCGTCGGTAACTACCGTGAGATTATTGTACAACTTGCTTTCTTCGAGGGCTTCCTGCGTAAGGCGAACATCGCCCGGATTATCTTCCACCAGCAGAATTTCAACAGGCCTGATATTTGATAAAGTATGCATATATGAATCATCTCCATAAATTAGGCTGCCTTTAGCAGCGACTTTATTCTGTTATTGATGTCAATGTAGAGATGCATGCAATGCGTCTCTACATTAACATTGAAATTCCTACGCTGTCATCGCCAGAACCAAACAATCACGAGATAAAAAATACGAAGCACGAAACAAATTCCAAAATACAAAATCCCAATGAACAAAACCGTAACACTTTAGTTTTTTAAAAAACCGGGTTTTTAAATATTTGAAAATTGAAATTTAGAATTTCGGATTTTACCATTAAATATTTTGCCAAAAAGCACGCACTGGCGAATGGAAGTGTGCAAAGAAATTACCAGTAAGGTACTATCCTTTGAATTAATTTCTTACGGGCAGTGAGAAATAAAATGTAGCGCCTTTCCCCGGCTCTGATTTTAACCATATCCGTCCGGAATGGCGTTCAACGATCTTTTTGCAAATGGAAAGCCCTATCCCGGATCCTGGGTAGTCTTCTTTGCCATGCAATCTCTGGAAAACAATGAATATGCGGTCGTAATACTGCGGGTCTATTCCGATACCATTGTCGCTGACAGAGAATATCCATTCACTCTCTTTTTTCTCAGCAGAAACATGTACACGCGGAGGCGCCTCTCCGCGGAATTTAAGGGCGTTGCCAATAAGATTCTGAAATAATTGTGTGAGCTGAGAGGGATCGGCCATTACAGCCGGCAAATGATCCTGGGTTATTGCAGCCCCACTTTCCTCAATGGCTATTTTAAGGTTTTTGGCAACACGGTTAAACACCTCCGTGCAATTAACAGGTTCAAAATTCCTGCATCGGGAAGTCACACGCGAATATGCCAGCAGGTCATTAATGAGCTGTTGCATCCTCATTGCGCCGTCCACTGCAAAGGCGATGTATTCATTGGCATTGGAATCAAGTTTGTCTTTATAACGGCGCTCCAGTAGTTTGGTATAACTGGTAATCATACGCAGCGGTTCCTGCAGGTCATGCGATGCGACATAGGCAAATTGCTGAAGTTCTGCGTTGGAACGGGACAATTCTTCCATAGAGTGTATCAATTTCTGTTCCGCCCATTTGCGCTCGGTAATGTCGCGGATAATGCCAATAAAGGTAAAATATTCATCCAGGCGGGCGTCTCCTATCGTTAATTCTATAGGGAAAGCCGTTCCGTCTTTTCGCAGTGCTTCCAGTTCGATAGGCCCTGTGCCAAGTATTCTGGCCTTTCCCGTGTTCAAATATCCTTTTAACCCATCTTCATGTTTTTTGCGGTATGATTCCGGCATGAGCATAATAACGTTTTGGCCAACAACCTCTTCTTTTTTATAACCAAACATCTTTTCAGCGGCAGGATTAAATAGTTCTACAACGCCCTGTTCATCAATGGCAATAAGGGCGTCCGCCGTGTTTTTGACAAACGCATTGAAGCGTACTTCTTTACGCTTGCGTTCCGTGATTTCTCTTTGAATTGCAATGAAATGGGTAATGGCCCCTTCTTCGTTCTTCATTGGGGAAATGGTTGCAAAGACCCAATAATATTCTCCGGTCTTTTTCCGGTTGTGGAATTCCCCCTCCCATTCGTTTCCGGAGACAATGGTTTCCCAGAGCTGTTTGTACTGTCCGTGAGGGGTTTCTCCGGATTTTAATATGCGTGGATTTTTTCCAATGGCCTCTTCTCTGGCATATCCGGTTATTTTAACAAAGGCAGGATTGACATATTGGATACAGCCCTTTACGTCGGTAACGATAACGGACCCTGAGCCATGTTCTATGCTATGTATGAGCATGGAAAGATGTTGCTTGTTAAGACCGTGCAAGCCATCTTCAAATAATGTAGTCATTTTAGTTATCTTCTTTTTCTCTATGGTTCTTCATAATCAGTACACCGGTTGACAACTTTTTATCTGCATCTAAAATCTTTATTAACCGGGCGTTTATTTTTACCGGCGGCTGTCCTTTGGAAATGGATATCTGGAAATTTGTGTCTTTTTCCTGTGCGTTGGCAAGCGCATCAACGGGTGTTGTCAGCTCCATTTGCGAGAGGCGGGCAAGCATGTCCTTTTGCTCCGTTCCTGGGATTTGCAATAGTTGCTGTGCGGTTTGATTAATATTTTTAATTTCCCACTGACCGTTGACCACAACAACGCCTTCATCTATATTTGCCAGTATTATGTTGAGTATTTCAGATTCATCCTCCCTGCCTGCCGCAGTTCTCGGACGAAGCAATGATTTTACCCTTGCAAGGAGTTCTGTTTTGTTGAAGGGCTTGCTGATAAAATCATCCGCACCTGCCTCAATCCCCATAATGCGGTCGTCCATTTCATGCAAAGCGGTAATCATTATTATCGGGATGTTTTTTGTTGCCTCATCCGCGCGTAATTTTTTACAAACCTCGTATCCGGTAATCTTAGGCATCATTATGTCAAGCAAAATTAAATCAGGTTTTTCCGTTCTTGCCTTGTTTAAAGCCTCTTCTCCGTCATATGCTTCGATTACTTCATATTTGAAGGCTGTTAAAATAACCCTCAGCAATTTGACATTTTGTGTTATATCATCGGCTACCAGTATTTTTGCCATAGAATACCCGTGTTCTCTTTCTGATAAAAGTAATGCCTGTCAAAATACAGGAATAGCAACTACAAAGTCCTTTTTTCTGTGTTCTGAACAGACTATTTATTTTTTTAAATATTTTTCTATAGTAAGAGGCAATTCTCTTGTATCAATAGGTTTGCTCATATATGCGTCACAACCCGTATCCAGTATCTTTTGTTGGTCCCCCTTCATGGCATGGGCAGTTACCGCTATTATGGGAATATCTTTTTTACCGGCATCGGCTTTGATTTGCCGTATCAGTGTCAGCCCGTCAATCCCTGGAAGTTGTATGTCCATAAGAATGATATCCGGTATTTGTTCTTTCAACAAACTTAATGCTTCCTCGCCGGTAGTTGCTTCGATGACATTATATCCCTTTGCTTTAAGCACGACGCGTATCAATTTTCTGTTTTTTTCATTATCTTCTACTACCATTACGTTTTTATTCGACATTCATTGTCCCCTTCCCGATATATCGGTTGTATAGTAATTTTCTTTCGAAAATGAATTTGGCTGTTTAAAAATAAAATTTTTCATGCCCTTTTGTGAGCCTTCGACTAGTGGAAGTTTTATCTCCCCTTGTGAGCAACGGCTTATGGATGTTTCATTTTATTATAGGGGTACCACTATCCTTTATGGTGGGTTTGCTCTATTTTCCTGATTGCCATAAGGAGATCCTCCTCAGTATGACTTCCCTTTTGAATTAAGGCCAGTATGTTGCCGTTTAATTCTTTTTTCTCTTCCGGTGTAATATCCTTTGCGGAGCAAATAATAATAGGGATTTCTTTTGCAACCGGATGTGCTTTTAATATTTCTATGACTTCAAATCCGCTCATGCCCGGCATCATCAGGTCCAGGATGATAATATCAGGGTGCTTTTCTAAAGCGAGGTTGATGCCTGCTTCGCCGCTGTACGCCTTTAAAACATCACACCCCTTTTCTTTTAGAATAGTGGTTATATGTTTGACCGCCTTCTCGTCATCGTCCACCACGAGAATCTTCACTGGTTCTTCTTTTGTTTTTAAGGTATTGGCAACCGCATTTACTGCATCTACTAGCTGTTTTCTGCCTACAGGTTTTATCAGATATTCAGCAGCACCCAGACTGTACCCAAGTTCTTTGTTGTCAAAGATTGAAACGATTATTACCGGTATGTGAGCGGTATCTTTATCGCCCTTCAGTTTAGAAATGACTTCCCATCCGTCAATTCCCGGCAGCAAAATGTCAAGCGTAATCAGGAACGGGTTGCATTGTTTCGCCTTTTCAACTGCACCTACTCCGTCTGCCGTTACAACGACGTTATATCCGGCATTCGTTAAATATAAGGTAAGGAGATTGGCAGACATACGATTATCTTCTATAACGAGAATAGTTTTTTTTCCTTTTGTTACTACCGGGGACAGCTTATGCACATGTGTTCCTTCATCCCCTACCTCCTCGCCGCATATGGGACATACCGTAGCCATCTCATCCTCCGGATGCAGGATTCTTTGAGATTTTGTTACTGGAATCGTAAAATAAAAAGTACTCCCTTTCCCATATTCACTTTTGAGCCAAATCTTTCCCCCGTGCATCTCAACAATCCTCCTGGTTAAAGCAAGTCCCAACCCTGTGCCTTCATATTTTCTTGAAAACGAGCTGTCTGCCTGCCAGAATTCTTTAAACACTTTTTCACGGTCCTCGGGTTTTATCCCTATGCCTGAATCAGACACGGAAACCTGCATTTTTCCGTCCACAATAGCTGCATTTGTTGTAATTGTACCATTCTGCGGCGTGAATTTTATGGAGTTTGAGAGAAGGTTGTATAATATCTGTTTAAATTTCACCCGGTCTGCTTCAATATCTTTCACATCTTCTTGTATAACCGTTTTTAACTGAAGCTGCTTCTTTTTGGCCAGGCCTTTTAAAATAGTATAGACATCCTCGATGGCGTCGGATACAAGAAATGATTCATACTGCAGTTCCATCTTGCCAGCTTCGATTTTTGACAAATCCAGTATATCGTTAATCATTTGCAGAAGATGTCTCCCGCTGCTGTGGATGTCCTTAACAAAATCTTCCTGCTCGGCATTTAACTCTCCGCAGAGTTTATCTTTCAGCACCTCCGCAAATCCGATTATTGCGTTAAGAGGGGTACGGAGTTCGTGAGACATATTGGCTAAAAACTCTGATTTCATCCTGTTCGCACGCTTCAGCGCAGAGACCGCCTTTTGTAAATGTTCTGTTTTCTCAGTAATACGTTGCTCCAGCATAGCATACGATGACCTCAACTTGTCCGACATGTCATTAAAAGCTTCTCCCAACTGCCCGACTTCATCATTGGTTGAAATTTCTACCCTTGTTGTTAAATCGCCGGTTTTTTTAATGGCCGTGGCGGCGGCAGTTAATTTTTCTATAGGCTTCAGGAATTTGTTTGTGGTTAAAAATATAATGACCACTACCAGTAAAATGCTTGCCGTTCCAATAATAATGAAAAATATAATAGCCGCGGCATACCGCTGTTCAGCTATTTCCTTTGGTATAATGACGCTGAATGCCCCCCTTATTTCTCCCAGTTGGTAATCATAGCCCGCATCATAATAATCCCGCACAACCGGTGGTGCCCTTTCTCTTGGCCCGTGACAAAGAAGGCAGTCTTTTGTTACATATAGCGGATATAGGTAACGTTCTACTCTTTTTCCATCAATAACATCGTCTGCCCAGTATTCCTTAATAGTAGGGTCTTCTTCCATTTTCCTGAGTATTTTTTCTTCGAAGAGATCGGGTTTGTTTTCTTCATTCCGGTATCTTAAGCTCGTCTGTTTAATGACATAACCCGTTTTTTCTGCAAAATTTTTACTGATGGCGTTTGTGGCAACGGCAGGAATAAATTTTTTTGTTTGCTCGTTAAGTTCTATTTTATGCATGATGGAGGCAAGATAATTCCGTGTCGTTTCCAGTTGTATCACCAGCATTTTTGCCTTTCCCCGGATTTCTTTTGTGAATTCCTGGCGTGTTTGCTTGTAGATAAAAAACCCCACGATACCGTTCAATGCGATCAGTAAAACTGCCAAAATGATTACCAGTTTATGTCTTATTTTCATGTTTCTTTTTTAACGAGAATAGCCCCTAACGGACAACACTTTTCAAATCCTTCCTCAACATCCCACGTGCCTGTTTTCTCCGGAACAAGCCTTGCCTTATCATTTACAAGTGCAATCGCATCGCCGGCTCTTACTGCGCAAATTCCGCAGCCAACACATTTATTTTTGTCTATATTTACAGAGATAGCCGCGCCATTTTTCTTTAAGATTACGTTATCGGCATACTGGCAGACGTCTTGTTCCTCAAAAGAAACAAGGTTCCCGGGCAGATGTTTTTTTATTTGCTGCCTGCCATCCCTTTCATGCAGAAATATTGATCTGCCACATTGCCCGCAGGTATGCAGTTCTTGTAATTTTTTCAGGTAGTCCATGACTGTTTGAACGAGGGTGGCGTGGCTCCATGTTAAGGGTGAGACAGACATCGGCTCTCCGGTAAAGGGGTTAATTTGTTCCGCAAGCACGCCGGAAGGCAGTGCGCGTGAAACAGCCCATTTTAAATAGTATATTGACCTATCAAGGTCTTTCACGGATTTTGTAATTGCAATATAATACTGCGCCAGCCACATAGTGCAAATAATCCAGGGGTTCCCTGGAATTGAGTCATCATTGCCGGCACGCTGATAAGTATCCCTTTCGTATCGGGCAATTCCTCCTATTTCCGTCTTTACCCACAAGACCTCTTCAATTGCCTTCATAGTGTTTTGTACTCTGACATCATCCGGTGGGTAAGCGCCAAAGGCAAACAGCCCGTAAAGGCTTGCGTCAACAGTTTCGTCTATTTCAAATCCACCTTCTTCTTTCGGAACTATCATGCGTAAAAACCGGTTAAGCTTTTCACTATAAAGATATTGATCCATCGCTTTTCTAATTTTTTCAGCAGTCTGCCGGTATAGTTTTGTCTTTTCCGTGTAATTGAATATTTCGGAGAGCCTTGACGCGGCCATCAGGCCTCCATATACGGTAGCTACTGTAAACGATAAAATACCGCGTCTTTCTTCCCAAAGATCATACGAAGGGAGGGGCAATTCCGTTTCATCATCTCTGTAGCTTACAAGAAAATCTGCGGCCTTTTCAATAAACGAATGGTATAGCGGGCGTATTACATCGATTTTCCGGTACATGTCATAATATTGCCCAATCGCCCAGAGAAGAAGGGCTGTTTCGTCTTCCTGGATAGGCACATGTATTTCTTCTCCTCTTACCCAAGGGTGCCACGAACTGCCGAATGAACCGTCAGGGTTGTATTTGTGCAATAAAAAGCCGTCTTCTACCATAACACTTGCACAAAAGTTGTACGGAGCAACCACGTTCGCACAAAAGTCAAAAAACTTTCTGCAGACAGTGCTATAGCCAGCGCTCATGAGCGCATGTGCAACTAAAGCGCCATCCCTTGGCCACATATAACTATAGGTATCTTTTGCGTATTGAAGGATATCCGAATCATTTGCAGCAATAATTGCCCCGCCGTTGTCGATCTGTGTTTTAAGCACCAACAAGCTGCGTTTAAAGAGATTAATTACTTCAGCCGGAAGGTTCCCATAATTAAATTCCTCTTTATTGACCCAATGTTTCCAGTAGCTTGCAGTACGGTCGAGTATGGCTTGCGGCTTTTCGCTTAAAAGAATATTATTTAACAAATTTACTTCGGCATACGTCCTGCCGACGGCAATCCAATAGTATGCAACCGATTCTCCGAAAGGAGGGATTTTCAGGGAAATGCCGATTGTCGAGTCTACAGATCCCTGGGCAATTGGATTACCTCCCAGAATGCCGTCTTCCGCATCACGCCAGGTACCTTCCGCCCCCTGGTGCCGTTTTATGCCGGTAGCGTATTCGCGCACCCCCCACACGTCTCCGGCCGAACAGTTGATTAAAAAGTAACGGGGACCCTTATAATGAATGAGGCAGTTTTGTTTTGCGTCGTAAAACACCGTATCGCCGATTTCATTTTCCATAACACTCAGATCCTGATGGAAAAAAAGGCGTATTTCTCTTTCTGTTGGGGCGGAGTTTTTAATTATCATTTTCCGCAAATAAATATTTTTCTCAAAATCAACTACATCATTACACATGAGTTGAAGGCGCAGCTTTTCATGACGGAGGAACACAGCAGTCACCAACGTTTCATCAAGATACCCCAAAGAAATATTCCATTCTTTGGGATTAATCCATGAAAAACCTTCCTGTGTCCATAGCCCAAACCGGCATGGATAACCCCTGGTATGGTTTTCTTTTCCAACATAAGGGAAGTAAAAATCCCGAACCGAATAGCTTGAATCGAAGGTCACCAATAATGATCCGTTTCCAACGGGAATATCTCTGGGCATAGTTGCAAACCTTTTAACTTTAGTGGTAATAGTTGATGGCAAAGAATCATTTTGCTCTTTGCCGGAAAAAACCGAAAATACGTAACACTTTAGTCTTTTGAAAAATTCCAATACTAACGATGTTTGCCGCCCGATATAGGGACGGCGGACATCCTTGCCTCTCGTTCTTGCGTTCTTGCGTTTTTCAAAAATCTAAAGTGTCACGATTGTTTTATATTTCCCAGGGGATCTCCTCGTCTGAAAAAAAGAATTCCTCGCCGGCAAGCATATCCAGCTCGGTCAAAGATTGATCTGCATGCATTTGTTCAGCGCTGGCAAGGGTTTCAAATAATTTTTTTTCTTCCGGTGTTTTGGCGGTAAAAGCGGCATTTTTGTAAAATTGGTATGCCTTATTTTCCGCCTTCGCAATAAGCCGTACAACATCAATGAGCGCTGCATTGTCGTCAAGTTTTTGTACATCAAGTCTGTTTTCGTGCGAAGTGATACTTTCAGGATCAAATGTTTTTCCATATGCCTCTTCATACCAGGAAGTAACTATTTCTTCATGTTCTTGTTCTGAGTCAGCCATCAGCTTTAAACGCTTTCTGGCATCTTCATTTTGTATTTGATCCCGCATTTTCAAATAAAATTTTTTAGATTTGTTTTCCTGCACAATAGCAGTTTCGAGTATTTTTTTCAATACATCGCTTTTCTCATTTACCATTTTTCCCCCAAAATACAGAGTTAATTTGTCAGGAGATCAAATACAATTGCAACAATTTGGTTTTTTGAAAAAGTAGGGGCGAAGCATTTGCCCGTTTGGGTATGAACTTATTTATAACAAATGCTTCGCCTCTACATTATTGCGGCAAACATCGCTATTAATGGTTTTTTTCAAAAAACTGAGGCGTTGCTTACAATTATATTTTGCATCTTAATTTTAATTGTTAGAAGTATACCATTTTAATGGATTTTTTTAAAAGATGAATTTTTTGAGAAAAAAAATGCCCGTTAACAATAAAAAAGAAATGAAATGGTGGATACCGTAAAGTCCGTGACCAGTATGGGAAGGTAATTCCAGGGACACTTTACTTTAATCCTGCGAACTAAAATCCAGAACGGCTGAAGTGCCTTTTTTGGTAACTATTCAGCGTAAACGATACACGGCTCGTTCCCAAACCTTGTACTGAACTTAGTGAAGTATCTGTTTAGGAACGAGTTGCGCTCTGATCTCCGGTAATTTAATAAATCGCGCCGGATAGTTACCTTTTTTGTCAAAAAGTGCCCAAGTGATTAATTATGATAATCGCGGAAGTGGATATGATATGGTCACTGTTTTTCAGGGAATTTATTTGGAATGCTAAACGAATACTTCTTTCGGATTTCGTGCTTGTTTAAACACTCGTTCCCAAGCTGTAGCATTTGGGAACGAGTGCGAAAATCAGTTCGTCATTAGAATTTGTTTCGGATTTCATGCTTGCCAGCTTAGGGGTGGGCAAACTATTATCAAGAAAGTACGTTTTTACAGAGTAATACTATATTACCACTCCAAATCTAAAAGAAATGGGGAAATTGATTTTATGGTGAAAATAAACAGCCTATTTAATTAGTGGCAGGATATACACTTATACGGCGTTTCGTGTCAAATTTCACCACACCTTCTATCATGGAAAAAATCGTATAATCTCTCCCAAGTCCCACATTTTTGCCTGGCCTGAATTTAGTGCCGCATTGACGAACTATGATTGAGCCGGTTATCACGGATTGGCCGCCAAATTTTTTAATGCCTCTCATTTGGGGGTTGCTGTCTCTTCCATTCCTTGAAGAACCTTGTCCTTTTTTATGTGCCATTTTTTTCTCCTCTTAAATTAACCATACGGGCAGATACGGACAAACATGTTGTCCGCGCCACCCTGAAAAACTACGTTTATACAAAATGTACTTCTCGTGTATTAAAATAGTATCTGCACTATTTCCCGGATTGCTACCCAGCAATTATCTCTTTTACCTTGATCTTTGTGTATCTTTCACGATGTCCGCGTTTTCTCATAGACGCTTTTCTCCTTCGAAACTTTATCGTCACGCATTTTTTATCTTTTATTACACCTTTTACCTCCGCAACGACCTTTGCATTTGCAGCGCTTCCAAATGTTGCATTTCCAGATTCATCTGAACAAACCAGCACATTGTCAAACTCCAGATCATCTCCAACTTTGGCATCCGCCTTTAAATCAATACAAAACTGTTCTCCGGTTCTCACCTTATATTGTTTGCCCCTGTCGTTTATAATAGCATACATCTCTTTATTTCTCCTCCTTGTCTTAAAGCTGAATTAAAAATTATACGGTAACGGGTTCACCCTTATTATCAAAATAACGAATATCTATTTTGCCATATTCATTTGCTGTATCGGTAAAAATAACTATTTTTTTGTTATACGCATCTTCAATCTCCGCCATTTGTTTTCTTTTCTGATTCTGTAAATAATCGACTACGTCATTATTTGAAGTTATTTCAATCCTTACGACTTGAGGTAAATGTAAAGCAAATTTTACATCTCTCATGATATTTAAACACAGAGATTCTACTGTTTTTGCGTAGCCTGTTCCGCAGCAAAATTTGCATTCTTCAAACAAAACGTCTCTCAGACTTGGCCGAATTCTCTGTCTGGTGATTTCAATTGTACCAAATTTTGACATTTTCAGCATCTTTGTTCTTGCGCGATGCCTCTTCAACGAATCCGCAATTGCCTTCTCAACCGCCTGGATATGTTTTTCATCCCGCATATCGATAAAATCGATAACAATTACTCCCCCTAAATCCCGCAGTCTTATTTGGCGTGCAATTTCTTTTGCCGCAATCATATTCGTCCTGAACGCCGTCTCTTCGGGATCGCATTTCCCTTTATATTTACCGCTATTAACATCAATCGCAACTAATGCTTCTGTCTGTTCAAGAACGATTGATCCGCCATGCAGCAACGGAATTTTTCGCGAGTTTATTTCTTCAATGGCATTTTCAATTCCAAAATTATGAAATAATGGCTTCTCTTTGTTGTAGAATTTAAGCTGTTTTTCATATTTAGGCATTATTATCCGCAGGAACTCTCGTGTTCTCTTAAAAACAGATTCTGAATCTACAATGATTTCATTTATATCCTGGCTAAATATATCACGAATTACGCGAATCACCAGGTCGCTTTCCTGATAAATTACGCCTGGCGCGTCAATCTCTTTCGACTTTTTACAGATATTCTTCCATAGTTTCAACAGATAATGAAAATCTTTCTGTAGTTCTCTCTTTGTTTGTTGTACACCGGCGGTTCGAACTATAAAACCAATATTCTTCGGGGGATTTAAGCTTTCAAGGATTTTCTTTAACCTTTGTCTCTCTTCTTCCTCGGTTATTTTCTTGGAAACGCCGTAACGCTTTACTTCCGGCATTAAAACCAGATATCTGCCCGGCAAACTTATATAGGTGGTCAAACTGGGTCCCTTTGTCCCAAGGCTTTCCTTTGTTACCTGAACAAGTATCTCCTTACCTTGTTGCAAAACATCGCGTATCCGATGGTGTCTTACAGGGGGGGGATCCGCTTCTTCTCCCTGATTCTTTCCTTCTGACGGAACCAACACATCCGAAGCATGGAGAAATCCGTTTTTTTTGAGCCCTATATCAACAAATGCCGCTTCCAGGTTTGGTTCTATATTAACCACTCTTCCTTTGTAAATATTCCCTGCAATCTGCTCACGTGAGCTTCTTTCAATATACAATTCCTCAAGAATGTTGTTTTCTAATATAGCGATACGACACTCTTCAGGTTCAATCGCATTTATAAGCATCCTTGTTTTCGTTTTCGTTGTTTTTTCCATTCTTTATACAGAAGAGATATCCACTTCCGTCCTGATAATTTCAAAAAGCTCGTTATTTATATCGACCCCAAGGGCACTTACGACTTCTTCAGGCCTCGGCATACCATCCGGCGTCAATCGGAAAGTTAAAAACAGGGCTTCGTTCTCCCGCCAGATTTTTTGAACAGAAGATCTGATTTCTACGGATTTTTGCACCTCTTTTTTCATGCGTTTTATTACTATAGAATGTTCATTCCAGAAATCTTCAATTTTTAAGGTTTGCAGAATATCTTTATTTTTAAAAATAATCTTATATGTCACATTATCAACAGCGCCTCTTTCCGATAGCGGTATCTGCCAGGCCGAAACAATGCGAATCCCTTCCGGCAATTGCCTCCGGAACCGTTCCACCAGTAACTCAAGCGGTTCATGATGGAGCAACTCCAATTCCAAAATTTCATCTTCTCCGCTCATGCCAACACCAAGCGCTAACGGCATGGATATTTTTGGGTGAGGATTAAAACCTTTGGACATTGCGATGGGGATATTTGCTCTTCGTATTATCCGTTCAATGGTTCTCATCAAATCATTATGGGAAATAAACCGAATATCCCCCGATTTGGAAAAACGAATGCGTATTTTTTCTCCTATGGCCAGCCATCCTTCATAAAACAGTGAGGTGAAAAAAACAACTTTACCGTAAAGATATACATTCTTAAACTGGCATAGCCAGGACCAAACAAGTACTAAATAAAAAATACGAAACACGAAGCGCGAAGCACGAAGCACGAAACAAATTCAAAAATACAAAATCCCAATGAACAAAACCGTAACACTTTAGTTTTTTGAAAAACCGGGTTTTTAAATAGTTAAAATTTAGAATTTGTTTAGAATTTCGTATTTAGCTTTCGGGTTTCACTATTAAATATTTTGCCAAAAAACACGCACTGACGAATGGAAGTGTGCAAGGAGATTACTGATAAAGTATTAATATACTTCCGGTAAAATTTTTCTTACAAAATCATTAAGATATTTTTTGGTTTTTTCCGGATTGTCAAACTTAAATACAGTTTCCGCCACTTCCCTGGCTTCTTCAAAAGAAACAGACCGGATAATCTTTTTCATCTCGGGTATGATTGTTGCGGGAGCGACGCTAAACTCTTTCAGACCAAGCCCTACAAGGGGGATCGTATATTCCAGTTCCCCTCCCATTTCGCCGCAAATTCCAACAGGAATATCATTTTCATGTGCAGATTTTATCGCAAATTTCAAAAACCTTAAAATCGCCGGATGTACAGGACAATATAAATATGCCACCC
The DNA here is from genome assembly GCF_900696675.1 of uncultured Candidatus Kuenenia sp. Lineage (NCBI taxonomy): Bacteria > Pseudomonadati > Planctomycetota > Candidatus Brocadiia > Candidatus Brocadiales > Candidatus Brocadiaceae > Candidatus Kuenenia > uncultured Candidatus Kuenenia sp. The sequence continues at coordinate 21,422 of NZ_CAADGZ010000022.1, forward strand.
GTTCGTTGTTTCTATCAACCGCCAAAGAATATTGGATAAGATCGTTTGTGCCTATGCTAAAAAAATCGCATTCTTTTGCCAACATGTCTGAAATCATAACAGAAGAGGGGACTTCCAGCATCGTTCCCATTTTGACGTTTTTATCAAAGGAAATATTCTCTTTGTCCAGATCTTCCATCGTCTCATACACCATCTGTTTTGCCCGTCTCAGTTCCTGGATGGATGAAATTAAGGGAAACAATATTTTCACCTCTCCCAGAGCAGAGGCTCTCAGCAAGGCTCTAAGCTGTATTTTAAATATGGAAGGGTTTTCAAAACAATAACGTATAGAACGACACCCAAGGAAAGGATTTCCCTCTTTTCTATGTTCCAGGTATGGCAGCTTATCTGCACCTAAATCAAGCGTTCTGATGATAACAGGTCTTCCCTTTAGTTCCTGAACAACGGTAGTGTATGCCTCCAAATGCTGCTCTTCTGTCGGAGGTGTTGGAGAATTCAAATAGAGAAACTCCGTTCTGTAAAGGCCTATCCCTTCCGCACCGTAGTTTAAATTTACACCTATTTCCCGTGGAAATTCAATATTGCCAAAAATGGAAATATGTCTTCCATCCGCCGTGGTGGAAGGTTGGTCTTTTAGTTCTATCGCCAGTTTTTTCTCAAAAACATCGATACTCTTTACCTTACTTTGGTACGTTGCTAACGTCTCATCGTCTGGCCTGACAATTACCAATCCCCGGTTTCCGTCTACAATTACGATATCACCTCCAAAAACATCCGAGGTAACCGTGCCAAGCCCTACCACGGCAGGAATTCCCAATGCACGCGCAACGATTGCCGTATGAGAAGTACGTCCTCCGCCATCGGTGGCAAAACCCTTAACTTTTTGAGGATCAAGCATGGCCGTTTGGGAAGGGGTAAGGTCGTGCGCCACTAAAACTACTTCTTCCTCAAGATTTTTAAGTTCTTCCCTCTTTTCACCCAACAAATTTCTTAAAAGACGGCGTTCAACATCAAAGATATCTGTTACCCTTTCCGCCAGGTATGAATCTTTAATATCCTGAAATTTCCTGATATATACACGCAAGGCGAGAGAAACTGCAAATTCAGGCGTAAAGTTGGTTTTCCGAATCCGTTTTATAATTTCATCTTTCAACCGTGCATCCTGCAAAACCATTCTGTGAGTGCCGAAAATGGACCCTATTTCAGAACCTAAATTCTCAGAAACCTTCTTTTCCAAATCCTCTATTTCTTTTTTAGAGGCATCGATCGCTTTTTCGAGTCTGCAAACCTCATCTTCAACTGCCTCATTTTTTATGACGTGGCGTGGTATCCGGAAGCCTTCGCTCTCAAACAAAAAAGCCTGCCGGATCACAACCCCCGGTGAAACGGCTATGCCTTTTCGGATTTCCATAAATTCTTCTTCAAACTTGCTATTCACCAGTTCTTCCAGAGCGTCCAGCGCTTCTGCACAATCCACCCCTTTCGCACTTATTAATAACTCCGTGCCATTTTCCGCACCAAGCGTTAAAAGCTCAATGATGCTTTTGCCATCAATATTTTTACCCTTTGCTTCCACGCGTATCTCAGAAGTATATTTATTGGCAATTTCGGAAAATTTGGTTGCAGGCCGCGCGTGCAGGCCATTTGAATTCCATATCTTCACTTTCCGTTCAGATATTTTGGAGTTTACAAAGAAAAAATCCATTATACGCTTCTCTACAAAACTACAATAAAATACTGTATCTAAATAAATGGTAATGCTTGAAAAACAGGAGAATAATGCTCTTTCACTCTTGCGATAGCTTGTCCGTCGCCATGCAAAAAATTAGTCCGACAGCCGTTCGCCATAATAGCTTATCAGTAATTTCTTTGCACACTTCCATTCGTCAGTGCGTGCTTTTTGGCAAAATATTTAATGGTGAAATCCGAAAGCTAAATACGAAATTCTAAACAAATTCTAAATTTTAACTATTTAAAAACCCGGTTTTTCAAAAAACTAAAGTGTTACGGTTTTGTTCATTGGGATTTTGTATTTTGGAATTTGTTTCGTGCTTCGTGCTTCGTATTTTTTATTTAGTACTTGTTTGGTTCTGGTTATGCCAGCGTGGGTATTGAGGAATAAAAGCGCCCTGCTGAGTATTACACCTGAATACCGTCTACTTCCTTCAGTGTATCTACCATCCCTTCAATGCCTTTTGCTTCACGCATAAAGCGACGGAAATCATCATCTCTGATTGCGGTAGATATTTTCTCTAAAGCGGCGAGATGTGACCCGGTGGAATCGGTGGGGGAAAGCAGCAAAAAAAACAGGAATACTGGTTCGCCGTCCAATGCATTAAAATCGACCCCTTTTGCAGAACGGGCCACAGAACCTATAACATTTTTTATACTTTCATGCTTTGTGTGGGGTACGGCCACTCCCTTGCCTATGCCCGTACTTCCTAATTCTTCCCTTTTCATAAGGGCTTCAATAATCCTTCCAACATCTTTTGCATCGATTTTTTTCGCATCACGAAGAGCACATACCATCTCCCTGATGACTGCTTCTTTTTCAACGGACTGTATTTCTGTTATAATCGCCTCAGATACAATAAAATCAGTTAATTTCATTACCCTTGCACCCCCAATAAGTATTCTTTTATACCTCTATACCTCTTGTTTGCCTTCAGATTCTGCGACTTCTCCAATAGAATGCTTCTTTTGACGAACAATTTTAGATTCTATTTTCCCCTTGTGTTTTTTCAATTGCGCAACTACTTTATCCACAACAATATCTATAGAACGATACATGTCTGTATTTGACGCCTCTGCCACAATCGTGGGTCCTCTTGAAACATTGACAACCATTTCGACAAGATGGCTGCTATCCCCCCCTATGTCAAGCGTTACCTGTACATGCAAAATCCATTCGAAAAATTTTTTTATTTTTTCAGCTTTTTGCAAGGCATAATTTCTTATTGCTTCCGTAATATCCAAATGTCTGGCAACTATTGTTATATTATCCAAAGCACAATTCCTTTCTTTAAATAAAAAATATTCACTTAAAACCTTTACATTTTACTGATATAAGACTTTCCGTCAAGGAAATTAAAGCAGAATACCTAATTCTTATACTCTGCAATTGCAAAAACAAACAAATGTATGGATTTGGCCCCTGTTTTTTTCAGTTTTTTTGCGCACTCACGCATGGTTAAGCCAGTAGTGAGAACATCGTCCACCAATAATACCCTTTTTCCCTTCATTATTGCCGGGTTTTTAATAAAAAACGCCTTTTGGACATTTGAATATCTTTTGCTTTTAGATAATCTTGTTTGTGAAGTAGTGTTTTTGATTCTGATAAGGTTATTTACGGAGAAAGGCGTTAAAAAAGCCCGATGAATTTCACGCGCTATAAGCTCTGATTGATTGAAGCCTCTCTGCAATTTCTTTCGCCAATAAAGGGGTACCGGTACAATAATATCTATTTCCCGCATAAGTTCCCCAAGTTTTTTGTTTTTCCGCAGAAAGTCCCCTATTGCCTTATATAAGAAACGCTGTCTTTCATATTTATATTTATGTATTAAAGCTTTAATCGCACCATCATAATATGCAATTGCCGTTAATGAATCATGGTAAAGATGCTCTGACCGGCAAAAAGCACAGCCTTTTACCTCAGACGCGACGGAATACTGCCCTAAAACACTCCCACACCGAATACAATGTCTCTCATTTACAAATGGAATATTTTTCCTGCATGTACCGCAAATATACTGCTCGCAATGGTAATTTATATTCCTATGGCAATAGAGGCAAATCCGCGGATAGAATACGTCTAATAATGCCTGTACATAATTATTAATCGCATTAAGCATTCATCATATCAAAAAAGAATATTCCCACAGACCCAAAAAGTACAATGGGCATCCATGCCGCCAATACGGGGTGAACCATTCCCGTATTGCCAAGATTGGAACAAATAAAAGACACCGCATAAAACACCCCACAGGCAAGGATACACAAACTTACGCGCAAAAAAATGTTTTTACTCATTCTTTCAAACCCAACAACAAGAGGTATTCCCAAAAAAAGCAACACAATATGCGTAAGCGTATAGGCAATTCTTGAATGAAACAATACCTTATTCTTCGGATTATCGGGTTCCTTTTCGCATAATTCATTTAACTGTTCAAGGCTTAACAAACTGGAATCTAATTTTTTCTTTCCAAGTTCTAATGGAGTTACGGAGGATACGAACTCAAGCGTATCCAACCGATGAACCGGAGCCACCCATCTCCCCCGTTCGTCATAAACATGTTTTAATATCTTGCTTAATACCCACGTGTTATTTCCAATCCATTCCGCTTTCTTTGCATTAAGGGTGAATCTTTTCTTTCCATTTTCATCCCGCGAAAGGATAAACACAGAATCCATTTTTTGCGTTTTATTACTATATTTCCATATTCTGATTAATGCATTGTTTTCATCATCATGCACAAGCAGGTTCCGTTGAACGTCGCTATCAAAGGTATTTTGCTGCATAGCCTCCAATTTTTCAGCAAACCGGGGAACAATCCATTCCTGATCGCCAAACGACGCAAACCCCATAAACACCGTCACGACAAATATGGGCAGCAATATTCGGTATAGTGAAATTCCCGCAACCTGCATCGCCAGTATTTCCTTGTTTCTGGATAGTCTGACCAGTACAATGCCCACCGCAACTAAAGTAATGGCAGGAAAAAATTGCGTGATTATCACCGGAAAGAGGTAGGCATAATAACGCGATGCAACGCCAAATGAATTTATTCCCATCTCCAAAAAATCATCCAGCTTTTGAAGAAGGTCAATAATAACATATGTGCCTGAAATAATGAGGAGACACAAAAAAAATGTTGGGAAAAACGCTTTTAACAGGTATCTGTCCAGCCTTGAAAACATGTAATTTCGCAAACCTTATTGGTTAAAAGTTTTAAACTCCTGATATATCTGAAGTATTGTTTTTTTTAAAACGGGATGTACCATATCTGGCGCTATTTCAACGAGAGGTTCCAGCACAAATATTCTTTCATGCATCAAGGGATGAGGAATTTTTAGTTGATCATCTTCCACAATTCTGTCGCCAAAAAGCAAGATGTCGATATCTATGGTTCTAGGTCCCCATTTTTCCTTACGTATCCTGCCCATACGCAATTCTATATGCTGAAGTTTTTCCAGCAATTGGTGGGGTGTTAGTGCTGTTTGCAATTCAAGAGCCGCATTTAAAAACATCGGCTGTAGAGGTCCCCCAAGAGGGGCTGTTTCATAAAAGCGCGAAATTTTTAAGGTGTGAATATCTTCAGACGCACTCATATACTCATAAGCGTTCCTTAAATTTCTCTCCCTATTGCCCAAATTCGCACCTAAAGCAATATATACCGTTTCAAGCACCCTATTATTTCCCGTTTCCGTTTTCTATTTACTCTCCTAAAAAAACGGAGAAAGAATGTTTCCATGCTTTTTATGATACCTTTGCAGGAAAACGCCATGCAACCTTTCTGTGGGTCGTTATTTTGATATAAGAACCGCTGGTAAAGCAAAATGCCTTTTTCAATTGCTTTAAATGTTAACAAAATCCAGCACGTATCAAAAGTTTATTCATGCGTTTTCATAAAAACATCAAAATCTCATGCCTTTTTCAAAAAACTAAATTGTTACAAATATTCACTAATTGCCTTTTTTCAAAAAACCGAAAAAGTACCCTATGAAAACAGCACCAATTAAGAAGGCAGGAGTAGCGAAATTATTTCGCTGTTTTTTTATCCCGGAATGCATTCTCCGAAAAAATTTCGATTCTTTTGTTTTTCCCCTAGGTGTTTTAAATAATCAACTATGCCTGCCATAAGAGGATTACATCCGTAAATCTTTTGTAGCTATTAAGTTAAGAAATCGGCAAAAATATGGATTTTTTTAGGCACGATGATTGCTTATTACAAAACGCAGATATCGTATTTATATTACATTTTAGACTAATCAGGAGGTGCAGTGGGAAGAGATTCAGTGGAAAGGTTATTTTGTTATTTGAGATTATTTGGACTATTTACTTTTTTAACTTAGTTGTAAGGAGCGTAACGTAATGGCAACAGCAATGGCAGAAGCGTGGATGAAGACTTTTCCAATGGAAGCAAAAAATAAAAGATCGACAGGCAAATCATCCCGTATCCTGGATGTGCCGGCATTTAATAATGCATGGAATATTTACAGGGATACGAGTATGGATATAATGAAGCGATTTGAATATATGTCGAAATGCCTGGATTTCAATGACAAGGATACTGCGGCGATTAAGCAATCGGTAGAGGAATTTGTTGCGCCAAATCTGGAGAAAATCCTTGATCATATCTATTGGGAAAAACTGGTTAATGACCCATGGTTGTCAAGATGGTTTATGGATGAAACAGGGAATATCTCTGATGAATACGTAAAGGTGCGAAGGGCAAGACAAAAAATATTTATCCTGAAAATCGTTGAATGCAAGTGGGATGAGGAATTCTGGAATTATGTGAGATGGGTTGGCGCAGTGCATGTTCCGATCTTTGGAAATGAGGATTTGTACATACCCATGAGACTAAACCTGGCACTCTGGGGGTACATTCATCAATACTTGTTTAACCTTTTGGCAGAGGCATATAAAAGTGAACCGGAAAAACTACAGAAATTTACTACCGCATGGACAAAGCTGTTTTGGTTGATAATTGATGTGTATCATATTGATTATTTCGCGCCATGGATGTAATGTAGGCTGGTTGTAAAGGCAAAAGAAATACGGAGAGCAGGATTGTGACACCCACTTCGTTTTTTGAAATATCTCCATAAGAACAAAGTTTTACAGACCTGTGTAAGGGACAATGCATTTGCCGGTATGGACAAGGGAACCTCGTAAAATACTGCAACCCGCGACACCATTCCCGGCAAATGCCTCTTACCCCTATAAGATGGCACGCCAGAAGCAGGCATGAGAACAGTTTTCAGTCTGCAATCCTCAATCTGCAATTTGCCGACTGTTGTTGCCGACTAAGGTGCCGGCGTTGCGCCCTGTTGCCCCATATTTTCTTTGCCGTTTGCCATATCTTCTAATTCTTTTGACATGCCTTCAGCAAGAGACCTGCCCATACCTTCACCGCTATTTTTCACTGCCTCTCCAATGCCTTCTATGACTTCTCCCATAGCGCCTCCAAAAACAGACATCATGGTAAGATCGGCATCCACTTTCCATTGATTTTTTTCTTTAACAAGGATTGTTTGCAGTGGAATACTTATTTGGGATCCATCCTTTTGTGTATTCAACATGGTTTCTATTGTTGCCTTATCATTGTCAGCAACGATATCTCCAAAAGTTACATGGTTGCTACTGTCATCTATATTTTTGTTGATGGTCAAATTTTTCCCGCTTGCCATGGTTGCAAAAGTCTTTGCGGTGTCAAGGTCATTTTCTAACAATGCGTCCCAGAAACCCGCGGCAATGTTTCTGACAACGGCATGAATCGTTTCGTCATGGAAACTCCCGTCAGGGGCAGATGTGCGCCTGTGCCCTGCGTTATCATTGTAACTAACATCTGCTTCCTTTCGTCCTCCGGAAATTTGATTATGTTCTGAACCGCCGGCACTTGTGTTTGAAGAGTCAGGGAAACTCTTGCTGAGGTAAGCGACCTCCTCTTCCACGGAGCTAATTTTTTGCATAAGAGCATCCTGGCTGTTTGCGAGTATCTCTATTTCATTATGCATCATGTTTACATCTTTAACGAGAATGGTGACGGATTTGGACAAATCATTCATTCTTTTTTCCAGCATCTGTGACCGCGTTTCATCATAAATGCTTTGTTTTTGCAAAGCGCTGCAACCAAAAATAAAAATTATTGGTAGGCAAGGAGTTATACGTTTAATCCATTCTATCTTCATGGTTTATTGTGTTTAGAAAGGGTTGAGGCGATTACGCATTGCTTTTATAAAAACGAACGCGTAAACAGAAATTATTTATAGTCAGCCTGGTTTCAGGGGATGAGGCATTGACCCGATTCATACGCATACGCAAATTTTTTTTAGTTATTTTTGCAAATTATAATAAAATAACTAATAATTAGGGACTTTTACCATATTCCTTTTAAAAACACAATGAAAACATCCAGGCAGGGGGGGCGAAGCATTTGCCTGTATAGAAGATAAGGACGTAAAATGTTGTACACGCGCTAACCCTGTGCTTCAGTAATTTCTTTGCATTTTTTTGCAAAATTTTTAATGGTGAAATCCGAAAATACGAATCCACCCTCTGCACCCCAGCCAGCGTGGGACATTGTCTCCCTTTGGAGGCGATAAGGGGGAAGGATTTTGGAATTTGTTTCGTATTTCATATTTTTTGCTTATTTTGGTGCTGGCTATGCCAGCTTAGGATGAGGAGTGAACAATGGGAAAATGCCTTGAGACGTTTAACGGTTATGTATGGGGCTTACCTCTTATGGCGCTCCTAGTGGGGACAGGACTGTATTTAACGTTTCGGTTATTGTTTGTTCAGCTCAGGGGGTTCACTCACGGAATAAAAGTGCTTCGGGGTAACTATGATGATGTGCGGGATCCGGGGGAAATTACCCACTTTCAGGCGCTTACCACAGCCCTTTCCGCGACCATTGGCACCGGGAACATTGTCGGAGTAGCTGCAGCAATATTGATGGGAGGGCCTGGCGCCGTATTCTGGATGTGGATTACCGCACTTGTCGGCATGGCGACAAAGTTTACCTCCTGTTCGCTTGCCGTGCATTTCAGGCGTATTGATGAAAACGGAGAGGCGCATGGGGGACCCATGCATTTTATTGAGATTGGCATGGGAGCAAAATTCAAATGGCTTGCGGTGTTATTTGCCTTCTTTGCGATTATGGCAAGTTTTGGCAGCGGAAATATGTTTCAGATCAATAATGTTGTGGTAAGCCTGAACGAACTTATTCGTGGCAGCAGCGAGCCAAACCTATTGTTTAATATCATTGTGGGGTTTATTATTGCGATACTGGTGGGTCTTGTAATTATCGGCGGGATTAAAAGTGTGGGACGTGTGGCCTCAAAGATTGTTCCATTTATGTGTATCTTTTACGTTATCGGCGGGATTATTATTTTAGGCATACATTATTCAGCAGTTCCCTCCGGATTGTATACGATATTTTATTATGCCTTCCACGCCCCTGAGTCGATAGCGGGAGGTATACTTGGAAGTGTGATTCGCTCCGGAGTTTCCAGGGGGCTTTTTTCTAACGAAGCGGGACTTGGTTCCGCCGCGATTGCGCACGGGGCGGCAAGGACAAAGGAACCTATCCGGGAGGGGCTTGTCGCCATGCTTGGCCCGTTTATTGATACTATTTGTATTTGTTCCATGACGGCACTCGTTATCATTGTAACAGGCGCCCATGAGGTATGTCATGTAAAAGGTGAATTAACCGGCATGGCGTTTTCGATGGGCATTGGCAACAATATAGGCGCGAAGTTTGTCGCCGCAAGCATCATATTCTTTGCGTTTTCCACCCTGATTTCGTGGTCGTATTATGGCGACCGTGCAGCAGACTACCTTTTTGGAAAGAAGGCCGTTCATCTGTACCGCATAAGCTACCTTGGATTCATCCTCCTTGGCGCCACTGTGAAAATAGACCCCATTATCAATTTCTGTGATTCTATGAACGGCCTTATGGCAGCGCCAAATCTTATAGCGCTTACGGTGCTTTCCCCTGTAGTTGCTTCTCTTGCGAAGGATTATTTCAGACGGATGAAGTCCCCAAAAGAAAGGGTGGTGTCATTAGGATTAGATGCTCCGGCAAATTAGATCGAAACCCAACGTGAACATTTACAGCATTTGATTTACGATTTACTTAGTAATTTTTTTCCGGAACATGGGGTATAAGACAACAATATCCTTACAGCCTTTATTGCCTATTCTGCATTGCCACCCTCTAATTCATCATGCCGTTTCTTTGAACACCGATTCGCCTTCTTTTTATCTTGACCCCAAAATTTGTTTTATCTCTAAAAAATTACTGCCAAAGGCAACCTAATTTCAGAACACAGGCTTAAAGAGAAGTTTGTCGATGTTGATTTAGCAGCAACCATGATGGAAATGCGTAATTCCGATTTTTTCCATTGTTTTTTGTCAGCCGGGGACATTGTAAATGGCGGATTATTGCTCCTTAAAAATCGATTGCAGAATTTATGATTAATAATTACAATGGCGAACTCAATTGATAAAGTCGAAATTTCCGCAGTTTAAAAAAAACATGTGCCATAAGTTGTTAGTATGATTAAATAGAATTTTTTAAAAATTTTGGCAAACATGGATTTTTCAACAGAGCCTATACAGGTATATTGAGGGATAGATGATATTTTTAATATTATTTGATAGAGAGTGGCTATTGTCCATATTGTTTGGCACAAGCTTAATATTGAATATAAAACAATTCGAAACTATTCATTAGTAATATATTAAGCAACCGAAATACAACAGGCCTGAAGAGCAGAAAGCATATAACCAGGACTGCACCCCTGGCTATATACACTAACAGCCTTTCAGTCCTAACCTTGAAATTCCTAAACGTTAAACCATGGCTTGCAAGCCTTAACCCGTATGAAAAACCGTAGTTTCCCAGATAAATATGTTTCCAAACTGATAATTCGGCAGGCTCAACACAGGGTTTGAGAACAAGCGTGGGTGCGGCTTTAATGTTTACGCTGAATAGTTACAATAATTCAATAATTTTGAACAATTGTTTAAAAAAAGGAGTTTTGAAAAAATGTCATATATACCGAAAGATAATAGCGAAAAGAAAAAACCATATAGGACAAAGAAGAAAAAAAAATTTATCTACATTACCATTGCTTTAATATTTATTGCAATACTGATTATTTTGTTGCGCAGAGATGCACCGCCAATACTTGAAATCTCTCCAATCAGTTTGAATTTTGGAGACAAACAAACAGAGATGGAATTTACTATTAAAAATACGGCAAAGGCTGAAGGTTTTTTTCGTCCGGACGTTAAAAATCTAAATTTTGAAATCGAGAACAAAAAAACCCCCCATTGGCTTACCATTAAACCTGTAACCGGCGCTATAAAGGAAACCCCGGGAAAAATTAGCGTAAAGATAGATAGAAACTTGATGTCCTATGGTAGTTCTATGGATGAATTAAGGATTTTCACAAATGCAGGGGATGCTAAAGTTCGAATACTAGTGCAAAAAAGTGAAGAAAGATTAACCCTTATATCTCCGGCAGCAAGCACTTCATTATCCGTAGGTGATAACAGGTCAATAGAATGGACGGCAACTTCAGGCGTAAGCGAAAGTGTAAACATTTTTCTCTATTCAAAAGAAGAAAAAATTGGAACCATTGCGGACAATTATAATTTCAGGAAAGATGATACTTCCAAAGGATCATTTCTCTGGAAAGTTGATGATTTTATCCGGGAGGGGGATGATTATGCAATTCGGGTAGAAGATGCCGGAAATCCGGCATTATTTGATGAAGTCCGTCCCATAAAGATCCTACAGCCTGTTCGGAATATAAAGATATTAAATCAAACAACAGACCATCAGATTCCCAACACGATACAATTTATATTCTCATTAAGAGACCAGAGCAATCACGCTATTTTATTTGACCCTAATAAAGTTGTCCGGAAAAACATAAGGATTTGGGAAAACGGAACGGAGATTGATTATCTGGAGAGCCATGCACTTCTTTACACACAAGACGATTTTCAATTACAGGTTATGATAGTTCTGGACTATTCAGCATCAATGTATGAAAAGAACGGGGATATTACCCGGATGGCACTAAGCGCTAAAGATTTAATAGAAAGTCTTAATGATACACATCAGGTAGGTGTGGTTGAGTTCCATAGACCCGATGAACCTCCTGCAATTCTACAAGATTTTACGACGTATAAGAATGCCGCCATAGAAGCCGTTAGCCAGTTTAGTTCCGGCAAGATTTACCGGGATTTTTCGAGTTGCTGGGATGCGGTGCTAAAAGGATTAAAACAATTCCCGGAAAAACCAGACCCAGATATTTTTAAAACCCTCGTGTTTTTATCTGACGGATTTGACAACAGCAGTTTTAGTACTCCCGGGAATGTTATATCCCTGGCAAAAGAGAGAGACGTTCACATCTATATACTGGGAATAGGGAGAGGCAGCGAAGAGGAGGTGTTAAAAAATATCGCACTGGAAACCGGAGGTACTTATGTTCATGCTGAAAATATAGCCGTATTCCGAGAAAGATTTAAACAAACAATCAAAGATATAAAAGGTCAATATAAAATAAAATATATTACTCCCAAAAAACCGGAGGATGGAAAATTTATTGTAAAAAACGAAATTACTTACGGTGGCATTACCGGCACACCTTTATTGCATGACGAAGTAGAACCTTCTTCTATCTTTGGGAGGACTATAGAAGGAATCATACGCTTTTCCACACCTTCTGTTATTAAATATAATCAGGCAGAAATATTTATATGGTGCGAACATGTACCAAGGTATATCAATGAATTTCGCTTTTGGATAGGGCTGGAGAAGCCTTATAACGTGATACTTACATCATCTTATGATGGTGGACTCTGCCAAAATTGGATATTAAGCAAAGATCCTGATGGCTGGTACCGTCTATCATCCCCGGACAAAACAGACCCCCGCTATAACCTTGAATTTGGAGACTTCGGAACTCTTTGTAAGATAGTGGTTGCCGATATTAATGAGAAAGGATTTGCCATTCCTTTTAAATTGGATAATTCAATCTATGATATGGGGCAAGTATTTCATGAGGAGGGGAAAAGATCTCAGTCAAAAGATTTTTCTACCATCATTTCCGTTGGAAATACCGTTGAATGGATACCATAAACCCATATGCTAAATATATATTTAGTTCCTTATCGGCAGTTGGCAGATTGAGGACTGTTTTTCCGCCACTCTTTAACCTCCCGCAACATAAGGGTGAACCTTTTCAAGTATTTTAGTGTTAACCCAACTTCGACAAGCAGAAATCGTATCTCTTTTGATGTCAATGTATTAGAACTTTAGCCCTTCATTTTTCGACACTACATCTTTGATATTAAATACCGCATGGGGCGGAATTATGACGACAATGAATAGGAAACGCAAATGTGTGTAATTTGTGCATGGATACATAACGTGGAAACGTGCGAATGTAGGGGCGAAGCATTTTCCGTGACAAGGTACAAGCACAATTTGATGGGTGAGGAAAATGCTTCGCCCCTACGTTATCAAATTACGATAAAATGCCGTTTGATCTTTACGACACATTTTTTTTAAGCTGTTGTATCTTGTCTCTTAATTCCGCCGCCCTCTCAAACGCCAATTCCTCGGCAGCTTTCAGCATTTCGGCTTCCAATTCGTTAAGGTACTCCTGGGTAATGTATTCTTCTTCGCTTTCCGCAACGGCTTCATAGACTATCTTATGCGAAGAAATATCGGACTCTATCCCCTTTTTGATTTCCTTTTGTATTGTAGCGGGAGTAATATTATGTTCCTTATTATATGCGCTTTGAATTGCCCGGCGACGGTTGGTTTCGTCAATTGCCCGCCGCATGGATTTTGTTATTTCATCTCCATACAATATCACCTCAGCATTGACATTCCGGGCTGTCCTGCCAATGGTTTGTATAAGGGAGGTTTCCGAACGGAGAAAACCTTCCTTGTCCGCATCAAGAATAGCCACCAAAGAAACCTCGGGTAAGTCTAATCCTTCCCGTAACAAATTGACGCCAATTAATACATCAAACGTCCCCATTCTCAATTCCCTGAGAATAGTGACTCTTTCTATGGCATTAATCTCGGAGTGCAGATACATACACTTAATCCCCTCTTCCTTTAAATACCCGCTTAAGTCCTCCGCCAGCCGTTTTGTCAATGTGGTGACAAGCGTCCGTTCTTTTCTCAAAGTTCTTTTTTTAATTTCCGTTATCAAATCATTGACCTGTGTTTTTGCAGGTTTTACGTAAATTATCGGATCCACAAGGCCGGTAGGGCGAATAATCTGTTCCACGATATTGTTTTGAGATTTTTTCAGTTCGTAAGGGCCGGGGGTTGCTGAAACAAAAAGTATCCGCTGAATCCTTGATTCCCACTCATCAAACCTCAGCGGACGGTTATCAAGGGCGGATGGCAGCCGGAAGCCATATTCAACCAGCGTTTCTTTACGCGCCCTGTCCCCATGATACATGCCGGCAATTTGAGGCGTTGAAACATGGGACTCGTCAACGATAAGGAAAAAATCTTTCGGAAAATAATCAAACAGCGTATAAGGCGGCTCCCCCGGCGCTCGCCCGCTTATGTGCCTTGAATAATTTTCAATTCCATGGCAATACCCTATTTCCAGAAGCATTTCAATATCATACCGCGTCCGCGCTTCCAGGCGCTGCGCCTCCAGCAATTTGTCCCGGGAACGAAGTTCCTTAAGGCGGTCATTTAATTCAGCGGTAATTGATTGTACAACACGTTCTATTTTCTCTTCCGGCATGACAAAATGCTTTGCAGGATAAACAGAAACCTCTTTTATTTTTTGCAGCGTATTGCCTGTTAAAGGGTCTATCATGGAAATCTTATCCACCTCATCCCCGAACAATTCCACCCGGTACGCAAACTCTTCGTAAGCGGGAAACACTTCAATAACATCCCCCCGCACCCGGAATGTTCCGCGACTAAAATGGCTGTCATTCCGTTCGTATTGAATACTGATAAGTTTTTTTAAAACAGAATCCCTCTCAACTTCATCGCCCTTGTTGAGATGCAGATACATTTCCCGATATTCTTCCGGGGATCCAAGACCATATATACATGAAACGCTTGCGACAATAATTACGTCTTTGCGCGACATAAGGACACTGGTCGCCGCCAATCGTAACCGGTCAATTTCCTGGTTAATCGTTGCCTCTTTTTCGATATAAATATCACGCTGCGGAATATATGCCTCGGGTTGATAATAATCGTAATAACTCACGAAGTACCCCACCGCATTTTTAGGGAAAAAATCCTTAAATTCGCTGTAAAGCTGCGCTGCAAGGGTTTTATTGTGGGTCATAACCAGTGTCGGTTTTCCTAATGCAGCAATGACATTTGCCATAGTAAATGTCTTGCCCGATCCTGTAACGCCAAGCAATGTTTGAAATGTGGCGTTTTTCCTGTAATTTTCCACCAGTTTGCGGATTGCCTCCGGCTGGTCGCCTTTGGGTTCGAAGGGGGAGATTAATTCAAAATCATGCATAAACACATACTTTCCAGCCGTTTAGCCCGGAAATTAATTTTCCTGTTCCTTTACAACCGTTTTCGTTAGTTGGCATTTCATTCATGATTGTCTGATACATGCGCGCTGCCGGTGCCTGCTATCGCGCAATCTTTTAATAACGCTATTATCTTCTTTCCTATGCCGTCGATGCGGCTCAATTCATCCAAACTCTCAAATCTGCCATATTTTTCGCGATAGGCAACAATTGCTTTTGCCTTTGCCTCTCCTACTTTTGGCAATAATAACAATTCATACCACGGGGACTCATTAATATCGATTTTTGTTTTCAGGTCTTCGGGGGTAAGAACGCTTACGATTTCCGTTTCCGGCAACCACCAATGGTAATCTCTTCCCGCCTTTATTGCAATTCCGGCAAATAAAACCGTTGTAAGAAAAAAGATAATAATAAGTTGTTTTTTTGCAGGTGAAGATTTATTTGGCTGTTTTTGCGCATTTTCCATAATAACAATACCATGATTTTGGATAAAAAATACGAAGCACGAAGCACGAAGCACGAAATACGAAACAATTTCAAATGACAAAAAACCCAATGCTCCAAACTTCCGGAGTTGTTTCATTGGGATTTTGTATTTTGGAATTTGTTTCGTATTTCGAATTTGGTTGCGGCCCGTAGAGACATGGCATGCCATGTCTCTACGGGCTCCCAAATGCACCAGCCTAACATTTCCCTCCCCAGTGGAGAGAATTAGCGGGGCTGAATATTTCAGAGACGGAAACCGCCTTGCTGAAATAGTGTCCCTGCCCGTAGGCAACTCCAAGATCCTGAAGCAAGGAAATGGTCTGTTTATTTTCTACAAACTCAGCTATGATTTTTTTATCGAGTCCGTTTCCGATATCTGCAATTGCCTTTACAAAACATTGGTCAGTCGGATTGTCAGGCAGGTTGCGAATAAAACCCCCGTCAATCTTCAGAAAATCCACTGGAAGATGCTTGAGGTAAGCAAACGAGCAAAATCCGATTCCAAAATCATCAAGCGCAAACCGGAAGCCCTGGTTGCAAAGGTCATTCATAAAGTGCCGGGCGTACTCTATATTTTCCACGATGGCGCTTTCCGTGACCTCAAATGTTATGTATCTCGCATCTGCCTGCGATGCGGACAACTCCTCTTTAATAAAAGAAAGCATTCCCGCATCGGTAATTGCTTTACCGGAAAGATTGATTTCGAGCACTGTTTTTCTCTCCTGCATATTATATTTGACAAAAAGCCTGAAGGCATTGCGCACTACCCAGCGATCAATATCGAGAATAGTGCCGTGTCTCTCGGCATAGGGGAGGAATTCTGCGGGTAGTATCAATTCTCCATTCTCGCCGACCATACGCAACAACGCTTCGTAGCCGAATATCGCGTTGCTCCGCAAATCTACTATAGGTTGTAGGTATATCTCAAAATCATCTTTTCCCAAAGCACTACGAATTCGCTTGTCCCACAAAAACCTGGATTCGATATTGTGTTTCTGTTCCATGGAAAATATGCAGCACTGGTTCTTGCCCGCCTCTTTTGCTCCATACATGGCCATATCCGCGCAGGCAAGGAGCGCATCAGCCTCAAGGCTGTGATCGGGGAAAAGCGCTATACCCAGGCTTGTTGTAATATTATGTCCGCGTTCATTCAACACCCGGAAATGTTTCTGCGCTGACTGTGTTATTTGTTCTGCAAAAGACCGGGCGTGATCAACGTTTGTATTGGGCAAAATAACGGCAAATTCATCGCCGCCAAGCCTGGCAATTATGTCGTTCGGGCGTACACGTTCTTTTAAGAGTATTGCAAACTCGACCAGTATTTCATCGCCCACCTTATGGCCAAGCGTATCATTAATATATTTAAAATTATCAATATCAAGAAACAACAACGCCCCACCCGTGTTGTATCGTTTGCTGTATCCAAGCCAATATTCCAGTTCCACCTGAAACCGGCGCCGATTAAAGAGGTTGGTAAGGGGGTCGTGTTCCGCCATGACGACCAGCATCTCCTCAAACTTCTTTCTTTCGGTAATATCCTCTATGACTCCGATAAAGTTTATAATGTATCCGTCATCGCCCCGCACTGCAGAAATGGTTACCTGTGCAAAAAATTGTTCACCATCTTTTCTGCTATTAACCAATTCCTTTCGCCATATTTCACCGGAAAGCACCATTGTAATAATATTTTCGTGTCTTTCGTCGGACATATTGAATAAGAGCAGGTCAAATAATTTATTCCCCAGGGCTTCTTCCCGTGCATAGCCTGTGACCTCCGTAAACTTGGGATTAACATGCTCTATAGCGCAGGCAACATCGGTAATGACAATTGCCGTGAAACTCTGTTCCACGGCCTGGGACAATTTCAGAAGCTGTTCCTTTGCCCGTTTATGATCGGCGATTTCGGCGGTTAGATGGTTGTGTGAGTTTCTCAGTGCATCAGTCATCTGATTGAAATTATCGCACAATTGCCCTATTTCATCATTATGTGAAGCGTGTACCTTACGGTCAAGATTTCCTCCGGCTATCTCCAGGGTAACATGCGTCAGATGCTGCAAAGGAGACACGATATATTTTGTCAAAAGCAACATAATGCCGAGACCTCCAAAAACAATGCCGATACCTACCGGCATAATGCTGTATATGATAACACTGCGTATTTTTTCATCTAACCTGTGGGTGGATAACAGCACCTGCACGAACCCTTTCGGCATATTTTTCCTGTGGACCGATTCTTCGCTTAGTATCTGCTCCGCAAGGCCCTCGCCTGAAAATACCTGCCTTTCGCGGATAGGGGTAAAATATTCATAGAATCTTTTCCCGGATACGGTGATTACCCTGTAGTCTTTATCAGAGGTATCGTCCTGATGGTTCCTCCCGGGGATTTCGTTTGTTTCAATATCCAGCCACGTTGCTTTGTCTTCAAAGAGCTTTTCCCTGTCATTTGAAATGCTGATGTAGCACACGACGTTTTCCCTGTCAAATTCCTTTATCCTTCTTACCGGTGACGCAAAGAGCAATGGCTGTTCATATTCCAGGGCATATCGTATTTCATTATCCCTGCTAAACAAATTAACCAGTGTCTCTCCAAAATACCTCAGTTCCACGCGGTATCTCTTTTTTGAGTAAAAAAAGAATGACATGCAACTTAGGGCATCAATGATAATGATGATTCCGCTTATAAATAAGATGAGTTTTATCCGAATGCTCATTTTTGTAACAATTTAGTTTTTTGAAAAATCAGTAACACTTTAATATTTTGAAACCGTAGGGGCGAAGCATTTGCGTGTTTGGGCATGAACGCATTATACCAGTTA
>NZ_CAADGZ010000023.1:0-39252 GCF_900696675.1 uncultured Candidatus Kuenenia sp.
TATATGCTATCTTTCTACGCATACGGATTGCTCCATTGTGTGCGCATAGGCACAAACTTCTCTACGAGGATTAGGCTCGCAGAGGTGGTATTTTCAACCACTCAGGTATTCCATACTTCAAGGCACACACATCTCTGCCAATTTCTCTTGAAATGACGGACATTGCTTTAAAAAAATACTCATCCTTTAGCCCAATAAAACCAATATCAACATCAGAGTCTTTTTGAAACCTATATGGCTTCGTTATCGAACCAAAGAGATAGGCTTCTTTAATAGGTATTTCATGGCTCAGCATATCAAATGTTTTAAATAGTTTTTCTATCAACCGAAGTCGTAACTCTTCCCGTTCTTTTTTTTCTTGCTCAAGTATTCTATCAAGTAAAAATGTCGAAAATCTTTTACCCATTTTCTATCTGTTTTGTTAAATAATTGTCTCAATATACCGTTTAAACTTTTCTTTAAATATAAGGCTATCAAAGCCTTCAGCATGTTTTCGAATCGAAAGCGGATCAAATATATTTTTATTATGTTCGAAAAACCTTACAGCCTCCAGGAGAGATTCTGTTGTTTGTTCTGTAAAAAATACCCCTGTTGGTGTTTCTGGCTGTTTTTGTTTCATTTCGGGTCTGGATTCAGAGTCAGGATAAATTCCACGTACGGTTTCCAGCACACCTCCCTTAGCATAGGCAATTACCGGTTTCCCGCATGCCTGTACCTCAAGAGGCACAATGCCAAAATCTTCCACTCCGGGAAAGATCAGTGCCTTGCAATTTCTGTAAAAATCTTTCAATACTTCTCCCGGTTGCCAGCCGAGGCACTTAATGTTATTCTTTGCCATGTTTTTAATGAGTTGCTCTTCCTGTCCCCCTCCGATAATTACAAGAGGTAATCCCAATTCCCTGAATGCCTCAATGGCAATATCAATTCTTTTGTAAGGGGCAAATGCGGATACGATAAGATAGTAGCCGCCTTCTTCATAGGTATCCGGTGGAGTAAATAATGAACAATCCACTGGAGGATGAATTACCTTTGCGGTTCTTCGGTAATATTTTTTAATGCGGTTTGCCACATTGTACGAGTTGGCGGTAAAATAATCCACCCGGTTTGAAGACGATACATCCCACATCCTCAGATAATGGGCAAAGATATTCATTGCCGTCCTTGTCATAAATCCCTTCTTGTTTTTCCCGAAATACGTATGGTAGTGTTCCCACACATACCTCATGGGGGTGTGGCTGTAACATACGTGAAGCGTGGAAGGGGGGGTAATTACCCCTTTTGCGACACAATGGCTGCTGGAGATTACCATGTCGTATGCATCGACAGAGAAACTCTCTATTGCAAGTGGAAACAAGGGCAAATATGTGCGGTAGTGCGTCTTTATCAGGGGTAATTTCTGTAAAAAGGAGGTGTAGATAGTCCTGTTTTCTATTAAGGGCGATACTGACCCTGGAATATGGAGCAATGTAAATATATCTGATTGCGGGAAAAGCTCACAGAGACACTCCATTACCTTTTCCCCTCCACGCATGCCGGTGAGCCAATCGTGAACAATAGCAATTTTTTTCATATTATTTTACGTTCGATACTATTTTAAGAGACGTTAGTTCACCGCATAAGATGCCGGGAGTGCAGAGAAAGCGTGGTTTGAACGACTGGTTTTAGGTATCTTGAGTCCGTTGGGTCGTGAGGGTTGGTCGGGTCACCCCAACAAACCCTATAATAAATTAGGCCTTCGGCAACTTTTTCGATGATGTAGAGCGAAGTGCCACTTCGCCAGTGACGAAGCAATCGCTTCGTCCTACAACTTTAAAATTCCTATACACCCAGGCAAACTCGACCAAAGCTGGGGTCTCTGTAATTTAAAACGTTTGTTATTATATTGAAACTATCTTCATGTTTTCAATGTAATAATGACGGTTTATAGGTTGACATCTGTCATTTTACGAGATAGTATGCTGAAAATTGAAGAGGAAAGATAAAAATATATGGGGAAAGACAATTATAGCCATAGGGAAGTGGCCGATTATTTTGGGCGGCATTATTCTATCATAAGTAGATCGTTAAAAAGGAATCAACTTCAATAGCAAGAATAAAGACCCGACCCGAGGACTTAGTCTGTTCTATTTAAAGGTTATTTTGCGTTGCCTAGCATCAAAAAAGCCAAACCTTTTGTGGCAAAACAATGTACAAAATAATACCGGAAGTAATTATTTACTTTATGTTTGAATATTTGGGTATTCGATACCTCTGGCGAAAGATTCGGCCACTTAATGAAAAAGAAGATGAACAACCCCCTTCCGTTTTTTTTTATTTGGGTAATAGGGATTTATTTTGCTATGTATGGTATTGCTTCTCAAAGGTACGAAAATAGAAGAGATACCCTAGAAAATAAAGTTAACATTGTCATTGCACAGCTTGATACCCCTTATGCGAAAAAAATAATGACGCGAATACCGTTGCTTCAAAAAAAACACTGTCCTGCAAAGCCAGAAGTTGTGAACCCGTTATCAATAATTCATTCTCTTTTTGGTAAAGAAGAATCAAACTATGAAATAACAGATAAGGATAAACATTTGACGGCGCACTTTTATCACGTTACATTAAGAGGCAACGCAAATGAACCCATATTTATTACCGATACAAATCGTGTCCTGTTTATTGTTAAAAAAGAATCAGCTTTAATAGCAAGAGTAAAGACCTAACATTGGGACTTGCTTTTATATAAAGCACACAATAATGATTTTTGAAATTATAGGAAGGATTCGTGACGTTGAGACCTTTGCAATAGGAACCTCAATCCGCGAGATTAAGCGGTTGCAGAAACGTTTCGGTGCTGGTCGTTGGAGAAAGCGTAAAGGATTTGCAACAGTGCGTCTTTCTGATGGCACAATACATGAAGTTGAATTACATTGGTACGAGGCGCATGGTATAGGCAAAAAAGAAATTAAAATAAAACATTTCTTGGATTAAAAATTATGAAACACCACAAGGTCGAACCAATATTTGCTGTTTGCATTAACAACAAAGACTATGAAGTATCGCTGGAATTGAGAAAAATTTACAAAGTTCTCCATGACGCTAAAGCGGCCGAACATCACTATATAAGAGTCATAGATGAATCAGGAGATGACTACCTATATCCTGAAGATTATTTTATTCCGATTGAGTTGCCCAAGGCTGTAGAAAAAGCGCTGCTGCTGGTATCTTAATCGTATCTGAAATACCACCCGGCAATGAGGAGTTAGAGGGGCCAATCTTTATCGTTGGCGAACGATGTCATTTTGAAACTGTTCCATGACCTCGTTTTGAGGAGAAAATCTATGGAAAAGAAGAGATTACATCCGGTTCACCCCGGAGAGGTTCTTTTAGAGGAATTTCTCAAGCCTATGGGCTTTAGTCAAAACAGAGTTGCCTTTAATATCGGTGTTCCTCCCCGGAGAATTAACGAGAGTGTATTTCAAAAAAGACGGATAACCGCGGATACTGCTCTCAGACTGGCTCGTTTTTTTGGTACTTCCCCTGAGTTTTGGCTTGGATTACAGGCACAGTACGATTTGGATGTTACTTCTGACGAACTTGGCGAACGCCTCGAACGCGAAGTAAAAGAGTATACAAAGATTGTATAAATTAATATCATGCGAAGAGCATTTCTCCTTGAATTATTATGATAAAAGTCTTTCTATTTCATCATCGGTAAAACCAAATTGTCGGAAAATACGAAGCACATACGGGGGATAAAGTTCCCCTGCTCCCATATCAATAGGAACAACCCTTTTCTTGCCTTGACAATAGCGAACATATATTCGATGATCTCCTTTGCCCTCCCTGTGAAACATACAGCCTCCACGTTTTAATAGGCGAATTAATTCTTTTGGCTTGAGAGAAGGAACATTTTTAGGCATGTACAGCCCTTAATTCGTATGTTTCTGTGGTTGGTTCTACCCCTTCAACAGTTAAAAATTCGTGGAGTTCTTTAACAGATAATGGTGAAGTATAGATGTCGTTCTCTGTTTTGTGTACGGCATCAAAAGAATCAATGGCCTCTTTAAGTTTTTCAATCGCCTCTTCTTTTGTAATCCCCTGCCCTACAATACCATTTTCCAAACATAAAGCTACCCAATAGTTTCTACTCTTTCGTAACACCATTGTATAAAATTCCATTCCTTTATTCTCCTTAAGTAAGCATAGACGAATATAGCGCTACATGCTGAAGTCCGATATTATCCCAGGAAAAACACTTTCCCAACTCCATGGCGTTATCTGAGATTTTATTTCTCAGGACGGGGTCATGGAACAGTTTTAAAATGACATCGGACATGGCCTGATAATCGCCGATTGGCGTTAAAATTACATTTTCCCAATTTTTTAATACCTCCGGGACATTTTCACCTATAGTGGTTACTACGGGGAGACCATGCCGAAGCGCAGTGAGAAATGTTCCCCGCCGCAAAGAGACTCCATCCTTAAATGGCAGAACGCAGGCCGTTGCATTCGTAAAATAAACAGATACCTGTTCAGGGGTACAATAGCCGGTAACCGTTATTGCATGTTCAATGCCTAACTCTTTCATAACATGATGATCATCATCCGAAAGATAGGTTATCATTACCAATTTACATTTAACCCCATGTATGAGCAATTGTTTAAATGCATGGAATAAAGTAATAACGTCTTTTGACTTTGTGGCAAAACCAAAATAAACGATGTACGGTATTTCTGCTATGCGCCTGCTTGAAACAATGTTAGGAACCGGCTCAATGTTGGCGCCAATCGGGATGACCGTATATCGTCCTTTAAGCCAGGGAAACCACTTTAAAACGGCTGATGCTTCACGCTTGTCAGGGAATATAATCTTATTTGAAAGGAGCAAGAAAAAGATCATTCCAATCTTGCGAAACTTATGTGCAATGCTAAATTCATGGATTGTAGCTATTCTACATAATTTGGGAAAGATCACCCAACAAATAAGGGGAAGAAAATTGGGCAACAGAAACCGCCGATATTCCCGCGTAGGATACTGGATATGGATGATGTCCGGTTTCATTGCCTTCAGGAATCGAACAAATCGAAATGTATTATACAATTGCCAGGATTTAACGACTTTGCATACAGTTATTGAAGGCTGAGGGGGCTTGATTTCAGGCAGATCAGTTGTCAGTACAGAAACGTGTATCCCTTGTCTGGCTAACTCCTGCGACAATCTTGCGGTATAATCGCCTACACCGCATGGCGCATCAGGAAAGCTTCCGGTGATCATAGCCACTTTGTAAGCCTTGGATTTTGTAGCAGATGTATGAGAATTATTTACCACTAAAGACATAGCTATTCCTGTAAATCTGTTTATAACTTAAAAACATAATTTTAATACCTTTCCGTAGCCGGATAGTTTTTCCGCTGCCGTTTTTGCATTTGCAGGGTACAGTGTCAGCCAAAGAATAATGCGAAGCAGTGATCTTGAGAATAGTATCATCTTCAGAAAAATCAACTGGTGTGGCATGTGTTTTCTGAAATAATAAAAGAGGCTTTTGTGATAGTGGATGATTTTTTCTGCATTATAAAGTTCAGGGCTGCTTGCCCCGCCAAAGTGTATGAGTCTGGCCCCGGGCAGAAGGTATATCTCATACCCGGCATTTCTCAGCCGTAGGCACAGGTCTGTTTCTTCAAAAAAGAGGAAATAATTGCTGTCAAAATTTCCCGCTCTATCGAGTGCTTCTCTGCGTACAAAGAGGCACGACCCCATAGTCCAGTCAACCTTCAATACTTTTGAACGGTCGATATGGCTCATCTTATGCAACCCAAAAAAACGGCTGTTTGGGAAGAGACGATCAAGGAAAAATGATTCACTCAGAATATTTTTAAGATTGGGAAAGGTATTGCCGCCCAACTGGAGTGTTCCGTCAGGATTAAGTAGCGTGGGGCCAATTGCACCTGCTTCCTGATGTTTTTCCATGAATGCCAACAGGCTTTTCGTCATGCCTGGAATCACTTCTGTATCGGGGTTTAAAAATAGGACATACTCAGAGTATGATTTTTGCAGCGCCGTGTTGCACGCCTGCGCAAAACCATTGTTGGTTTTGTTTTCGATAAGAATTATCTCCGGAAATTGTGTTTTGATATACGATACGGTTTGGTCGGAGGATGCATTGTCCACGATGATGATTGAATGAGAAAAAGCGCTGAGATCGCTTTTAAGGCTTTTCAGGCAATTAGCTGTCCATGAATACGCATTCCACGTTACGATAATAACAGAGATTTTACCTGTATGCTGTTGTTCAGGAGTAATATGTTTTTCCATAGAGATTGTTGACCAATAAGGGGCGAGGTGTGACGGATTATTTTTCAGTGATAGTATCATAGCCTAGTTTTTTCATGATATCTTCTTCCTTTATGTGCCGGTAAATTTCCAGTAGGGCGCTGTCCTTTATAAAGGTAAATTTATTCCCGGATAACACGTTTTTTGAAACGGCATTTATTAATGGAGCATCAGCGGTCAGGCCGATAAAGCGTACAATTTTGCCAAGGGTGTCCGCCGGATTGTCCAGAAATGTTTCATATCGTACATGGAGTATGTTTCCATTCCATTCCTCTTCTAAGGAAAGCGCTTTTTGTACATAAACCCTCCACAATTGAATCCCTTCATAAATATTCTGAAGCCTTACGGAGTCCTGGTAGAAAGCCTTTCCTAATACCAAACGTTCTTTAAAAAAACACTTCCAGTTATGCTTAAAATTATTTTGAATCTCAATTTCTCTTTTTCTTGCGCTGTTTGCAACGTCAAGGGGATTTCTGTAAATATGCAATAGCTTTGGATGGGGGAAGATATCTTTCCAGATATCAATGGTAAAGGTGTTTCTTGGGTCTTTCCATCCCCATGGAAAATCAATATGCCGGATGTCGCCATAGCGCAAAAATTTTCCAAAACCTAAATATTCAAACCTTCGCATACCCTTCAGGTGCTGCTTTAGCACGTGAAGAACCCTCTCCTTAAAGACGGCATTTATAAAGGTGAAATTATGCGGATTATCCCATGTGGCATTTGCCTGGCGCAGCAGCCAGTCGTTTAATTTGAAAAAGAACAAAGATTCATCATTTTCCTGTTTTTTTGCGCCGATAAATAGTCCCAGTTGTTCCAGCAGTGAAGCAAGCATTGTGGTGCCGGAACGGTGCATACCCATGATTATTACTGGTTGAAGAGCGGTTTTATTCATTATTTTAATTTCAATACTTTTTCAAACACCAACAAATGTTCTTTTGCGCTTTTTTGCCATGAAAAATGTTGCGCGTGGTCCAAGCCCTTTTTTCTTAATGCATCTTGTAAGGAAACATCTTCTCTCAAACGCTGCATTGCGTGAGTAATATCATGTTCTGAACGCGGATTTACGAGAAGGGCGGCGTCGTTTGCTATTTCGGCGCATGCAGTGGCGTTTGATGTTATTACCGGACAGCCGCATGCCATTGCCTCTAAAACAGGCATGCCGAATGTTTCATGCAGAGAAGGGAATATAAATCCAATTGACCCTCTGTACCATTTTGCCAATTCATGGGGAGAGCACTTTTCCTGAATATGCCTTATTCCTTTAACGCGGATGGTTTTTGTGTATCCGGGCGCTATCATGATAAGTTCCGGCTTTCTGTTATTTGAAAGATTTTCATATGCACGGATAATCCTGTCAACATTTTTTTTTGGACTATATTGTGAGACATGGAGAAAATAGGGTTCTGATACCTTTGCAATGTCGCCATTCTGGTGAAACGTCTCATGATCGACGCCATGGTAGATAGGGTGTATCTTTCCGCGAGGAAGCGCAAAGACATGCGACACTTCCCGTACGGCAAATTCTGAAACGGTAATGATTGCGGAGGTCTTTTCCCGAAACCATTTCCACGCGGATAATGTTATACGGTTTTTCAATTTGCATCTTATTACCTGCAAAAAAGAGGTGTTAATTTCATTCCATTTCATGGTAAACAGCGCCGCCCCGTGAACGGTTGCAACAATTGTTGTGCGCGAGTTTTTATATATATCAGGCGGAGTATGGTTTCCCGCCAGGCCAGGTTCCCAGATGATATCGCAATTTTCAGGGGCAGGGCCGGATTCCGTAAAGGGAGTGATCTCTACGCCAAGGATTGATAACTCCCTCCTGATACTTTCGCGGTATGTTTCCAGACTAAAAGGGATTTTATGGCGGGTAAGGACGGATATTTTCATTTAATTCGCAAATGATTAATGTGCACACCAATAGTTTAAATCTCTTCCCAGCATATCGCTCAACTGTTTGATTTCAGGTTTAAATTCATCCTGCAATCTCTTTCGTAATTCCGGTCTCATGGGAATACGGGATTCGTACCGGATATTGAAATTCCACATGCCCTTTCTCATTCTGCTGCGAATTGCGTGGGGTATTAATCTTCTTGACATATTCAGTAAAAAGGGAGGGGGGTTTTGCAGTAAATTTCTTAAAAAAACGCTTTTTGCGCGTTTGTTTGGGTTAATCAATTTTGTATCATTGCTGATATCTTCATTCACCCCCAAAAAGCGGAAGGTATCCTGTAAGGATGTTTGGGGATTATTCTTTATATCGTCAAAAATAATGAATTGAATGGCTTTCTTATCAAATATTTCAAAATATCGTTTTATCTGTTGCGTGTATTTTGCCGTTTCACGATATAAAAGACCTTCCACAGGATAAGCGTTTTTCGGTAAGAATAACCCTTTTTTCCTCAAATCCTCTTTTCTAAGGGCATCTTCAAAATCAATAATATCCTCGCATCCATTATACAGGTATTGACTGTGTAAGGAGTATATCATATCGACGGGATTTCTAAGCATAATGATAATTTGCGCCGAAGGGTAAAAAGCCTTTATCTCACGCGCCGCCTGTTTTGAATAAAGATACCATACGGACGCCTCTCCTATTCTCCTTTCATTTTCCGCGTTTTGAAAAAAAGACAGATAGGTTGTTGTGTCTCTGACAAAATCAGGATGATATATATCCGTCCCGAAATGATGCAATTCCTTTCTCTCCGGCATGAAGATTTCAGGGTGGTTTTTAAGGTGGCTATATAAAAATGTCGTCCCGCATTTTGGTGCGCCCACGATAAAAAAATCAGGTTGTTTCATAATGAATAAAGGCTTTTAAAAATCATCATCGTCCAGGTCGTCATCAAGGTCGAAGTCATCGGCTCCTTTTTCAGTGGTTCTGTTATATTCCGGCATTTGTATTTCTTTGATGGCGTCCTGATTCCTTCTAAACCATTCTATTGACCCCAAACCTATAATTTCGCCATGACCCATTGCCGCTATAACCTCTTCCCCGTAATTGCCTGCAGCGACATAGTCTTCAAAGAAGACGATTGTTGTTATTTTATCGGAACAGTGGTTAAGTATATAATTTCCTGCGCTATCCGGCAAGGTTCTTAACCCCTTTTCCGCAATCATTATCCACTGACAATTTGATTGCAGCGCATTAAGTAATGCCAGCGAAAATTTCAGGCACGGGTCTATCCTTCTCCAAATATCAGGCGATAAAGATGTATCCAAGTTGTCAGGCATCTGTGCGTTGTATTTATCCCACAGGCCCATTTTTGTTAAATCTTTTTGTAAATTATCGGTGGTGTATTTTTCTGAGAAACCCAGGGATTCCCGTAAAGAACGGTTCGGGAGAAATTCATAATCCGCAGTTACAAACCACATGGATTCAAGGGCGGTTTTTGTCTTCTCCACAGAATGCCCGAGTATGCAATCGGTCAAAAATCCCAATGTATAACGATTTAATGTAACTGTGCTCAGGAGTCCCATACGTCTTCCTGCCTTTAGCTCCCCGTATTCAAGAGAACCTTCTATTGCAGGATGAGTAGTTGTTGGGACAATGATATAGCTTGCCGGTGGAACTGCCCCTGTCTTTGGGGTAATGACTGTAGCGCAGAGAAACTGGAAATATCTTCTGATTTGCGGATAAAGGCGGTTGATACCGGTTGCCTTTCTGTTTACCTGCCGCATATTTGTCAACATAAAGCGCAGCGCTATTAAATAGACAATTAATTCGCCCCACCCTTTGCCTTCAGAAATAATAGATCTGCCCATGATGAGCAATATTAAAAAAATCGCCAGTGCGAAGACAATGTTGCTGATTAACTGGCTATACTCCAGGGATCTCAACCTTCCCTCATAGGCATCGTGAAATTTCTTTATTGCCCCGGAGGAAAAAAGGGTTTTCCCCAGCCATTGTTCGTTTTCATGCGCTGAGACGTGCAATGTCTTTTGCCGCTGAATAATTTTTAAATATTCCCTGCTTGTTCCTTTTGCGAATTTTTCCAGTGATGACGAATTTCTCGCCGCATAAACACTTACTTTATAAAG
The DNA here is from genome assembly GCF_900696675.1 of uncultured Candidatus Kuenenia sp. NCBI lineage: Bacteria > Pseudomonadati > Planctomycetota > Candidatus Brocadiia > Candidatus Brocadiales > Candidatus Brocadiaceae > Candidatus Kuenenia > uncultured Candidatus Kuenenia sp. Next base: position 10,364 of record NZ_CAADGZ010000023.1, read on the forward strand.
AAATATGGCAGAAATGCCCATAAGGGTAAAGTTTAAAAGTGTTAAAAGCGTGTTGATGTATAATAATGTAGCAATGGCGACCATGAAAGTGACCAAAGGTATGATCGTATCAAGTATCATCCATAATGCCCTGCTGCAGAACCTTGAATCCCTTCTTGCCAGCCGCACGATAATTTTGTCGTTGCTGAAATCCTGCTCAAGGGATGTTCCGATTTTAAAGCCTGAGCCGAAGTGCAGAAATATTCTCTTTGTACAAAATTCTTCGTATTTTCTCCTTAGTTTTAAGCCATTAGAGTTTGAAAAATAAATAGCCCATGCGGCGATCAACAGCGAGAACAGGATTGATAATCCGCATAAAATAAGAAATACATTAGATGTTCGTGCATTGAATTCATAGTGGAGGAGTTTTATGGTGCTGCCGCTTTGCATAGCCTTGGCGTAATAAATTGCAAGGCCAATAGTCCATACCTGAAATGATACCCCGATAAAATTGGTAAAAAGGATGAGGAATGATTCTTTCCTGAACCGCCAGATAGAATCTCCTATTAGCCATTTAAGCACCAAACGGTACTGATCGAAGGTTTTCATAAAACCGTCGTATCGTGTCTTTAAAAAGCAGTAGATGTTCATAGTGTAATTGAATTAAGGAATGCAGAGAAAATGGTGAAAGGGGGAGGGCGTTTTATTTTTTATATCCCCAGAAATCGCAGTAGTGCGGCATTAAGTCGATAATTTTGGTTGCCTCGGCAACTAACCTTTTATCCGGCTCCTGCTGCCAGCGATGTACCCTTTTGTCAGTGATGATGTTGCCATGCAGTTCATATTCATCCTTCCGTTTAACGTTTGCCGCATTAAAACTCCCGATGTCTCCGGTATCTGGGATTTCACTTTCCAGGAAGGTCTTTATTTTTTGATATATTTCTGTATTTGTACATAATTCTTCATATTTTACCTTTATGCAGTTTGCCTGTTCAGCCATTTCCAATTGTCTGTTAAACTCATTGTTAAGGTGTGTCGATAATGTTTCCGGCGTTAATTCTTTTTTCCAGCTTCCCTTCCCCTGTTTTTTCCGGTAATAAAGGGAAACATATATATCCCGTGGGTCTCTTGCCGTCAGGATAAACCGTATATCTTCAAATACCCGATAATAATTTTGCCAGCCGCGGTGATGGATTTCTTTTACTCCCAACTGATGGATGTGAGGGGCAAGGTTTGGCATTATTTGGCTTTTCAAGGCATTGATAAGGGAATTATCTTCTTCATCCATATATTTTTGTTTAAATGCCTTGAGATCAATCCCCAATTGTAAAAACAATGTATAATCATTTTCCTGTATGCGGAATTTGTTTTTCCCCAAATTCGGTTCCCGAAGAATAAAAGAATAAGGCAGCATGGTTAATGCCTCGCTGAGTACAGTGCCGCCTGTTCTTCTTAGTGAGGCGATGTAAATAAAGGGTTTTTTTTGCATAAAATTATATCTTTCTGGGTAACAGTTTACCCACCCCTAAATCCCCTCCCAGGAGGGGACTTCTTGTATTCCACTCCTGGGAGGGGATTTAGGGGTGGGTTTTTTTCAAATACCGGGACAATCCGGAAGGGGTGAACTGTTGCCTTCCTGAAAATTATACATCAACTACATGCCAATAATCCATGCACACATACGGCAATATCCTGAGAATATTGAAAAAGGTCGAGAAGCCTTCCTTTTTCAATATCAATTTCCGCAATAGTCGCAGGAGAAAATCCCACAAGGATACGGGATTGACCGGCAGGGCAAAGTCCGCGCAAGAATAACGGGCTTTTAATCTCATGCTCCATGTTTAAAAAACGTGAAAGAAAGTGAATGCCTCTGAAAAAAGAAGATGACTTTGCCTTAGAAGATTTGATTGCAAGTTTGTATAGGGCATTTATTTCAGGAAAGTCTAATAAAGATAAAGCCTTGATCAATGTGCCGTTCTGTGTATAGACCATAACCCTTTTTCCCTGGGTGTCATTAATTATTATTTTATCTTCAAAAAACACAAGATTATGGCATCCTTTTATAGAGGGGTCTTCCAGTACAAGGCGATTTGTTGTCGTATTGTAAACGGCGCCAAACCGGTTAAAGAGGACGTATAACTCATTATTATGCACTGCAACTGCATTTAAATGCGTATGGCTTGGCTGTCTGGCGGGCAAGACTTTAAGCCACAGCAGTCTGTTGTCGGTTGTTTTATCAATTTTCAACGGTGAGAGGGAAAAATGCTTCTGCAGGGTTGGACTTTCTCTTGCCCACCAGGATTTGATGGAATTTCCTTGTGTATCAATGCCAATCACGCAATCTATTGCGGTGGAGGTAAGCCAAATTACGTTATCATGATGAAAAATCTCATGCAATCCGACAAACAAATTATTTGATATCTTCCCTTTTGGCGTAAGGGAGAGGTCAAAAAGAATCAGGCTATGGTAGGTTGCGACATAGATTGTATCATTAATCTTAACGATGCCCCTTCCGCCCCTTGAGTTGCCCCGTGGGTTAGCATCGTCTTTTTCTGTAATAAGCGGATCGGTAGGCGATAACGTTGTTTTCCTCTTTATTTTTTTGGTTGCCCAGTCAATGCTAACCAATTCCCCGCCCTGTGCAATAGGCCCCTGTCGTACCACCGTGCTAAAATAAACTTCCATTCACTTATATCTCCGCAAAAAAGTATTTAAACCAAAACAACATTTTACAGGCCAAAGGCGTCTTTTGCATGTTTTATCGTATTTTCCCATGAAAAGATTTTTTGTGAGGCCACCGTATTTCTTGCATATGCTTCGACCGTTTCCGGATCGGATAATTCCGCTATTGCACGTGTAAGGTCTTCAACATCAGGGTCAAAGTAGGGAATACCGGAAGCGGTGTAGCCTGTCTTGTGTGATTTAACGAGGATGCCATTATACCGGTCTTGTATCACCTCATTATGGGGCGGGATGTTGTTGGTGATTGTGGGTAATCCGAAAGAGACTGCCTCATAAAAATGCTGTCCTAACCCTTCCCACCTGCTTGGTGCGAGGCACACATGGCATGATGAAAACAAATCATAATATTCCTTTGCGGATAAATCTTCTTTAATGTGTATAATTCTTTTATCAGTAAAATCATCAATATGTTCCGTATTTGACCGCTCCCCCTGCGCCTTGATAATGAGCCTTATATTGGGATTTTGTACTTGTGTAAAGGCCTTGACTGTTTTTCGTATGGGCTTTCTGCCGCCCTGAAAGCCGCCAGGAAAATAAAAATAAATGGCGTCTCCCCGTTTTTTCGACACGGAATTAAGAAGTTCCGGATGGCATCCCCACGGCACCCACGGGCTGTCAACGCCAAAGTCGGCGTATCGTGTGCATTCGCATTTGTTTAAAGAATAAATTATGTCATATGCGTCGATGGCGCCTTTCATGGGGCGTATGCCTGAATTACTTAATAAACACCTTCCTGCCATTTTCCACATAAATGGTTTCAACGGTATTTTTTTATAACCGGTTAGGTGTTGTATCCCGAAACTTTCCCAGATAAATCTTCCGATGGTCTTTATCCCCATTGCGCGTAACGCCGCAATTTCCTTAAATTGCAAATTTGAATCAAAGAATATCAGATCGAGTGAATTGTGAACAGCCCATTCTTTGTATTCTTTTAAGGGGATTACAAAATTAGAGGCATGGGCAACGCCTTCCTGTTCCCATACATCTGATTTGGCAATGAATTTTGGCAGGGCGTCATTATCCCTTGTGGGCCTTGCAAGCACAAAGGTCTTGTGTCCAAGTTCATCTAATATAGAGCGCAGATAACGTGAAACAGTAGCCTGTCCTCTGTTTAACCAGGTGCTGACTATGCCGATATGCATCATTTTGCCTTTCTTTAATTTTACTATCGTCAAACAAATCGTAAAAGCTGAGGATACGTTAATGCCGGCGGTGTGCAATGAGTTCTCTTACTTTCGGATGTTTTATTTTTTATATGACTGTGCCGCAGTTGTTCTCAAGAGGTTTTTAATATGAATTTCAAAATATAATTGCAATATTTTGCATATTGATTTATAGCATCTCCGACTGTTTTATAGATAATACTTTTATCTAAATTGTTATATTCATGAACAATTGCATTTCTAAATCCGGCGCTTTTCGAGATTTCTTCGGCAAAATCCCTCTGCAAAACATTCAAGTCAGCAAGGAGTAAGAATGTGTCTCTATATGTCTTTGGCGCTTCCATATCCGGTCTGGCCAATTCAGAAATAAGGTGCTCATTAATATCGATAGCCCTGCCAATGATCTCCATTAAGATATTTTTTAGCGCCGCATACTTTATAAAATCTTCCGCAATCTGGCTAATTGTAAAATCATAGAATATCTTTAATCTTTCCAAATCACGGGTAATTAAATTCAGTTTTTCTTTTAAAAATTCTTTATCAATCATCTGAAATACTAAACGCCTAAATTTTGCAGCCGTTTCTTAATAAGCACTTCTTTTAACCTTAAAAGGTCTTGGCTATCATAATAATCGCGGAAGGCATAGGATTTAAAAGAATTATAATCATAACTCTTACCGTAAAGCAGAACTCCTTTACTCATTACCTGATAACGAAACAGGGAATTGGTATTATGAAGGGATTTTACATCTATTTCCTTAACTTTAAATATTTCAGCAAATTCGTTATTCAAATCAATCAGATTTTCAAAGGTGATGGGTCTTGTTCCCAAAACAGCAATATCAATATCACTTTCTTTACAAGTTCGCCCGCTTGCATGAGAACCATAAAGTATAACTAACAAGAGGTTGTATTTCCTGGCAATATGATCAATTTCAGGCTTTGACATTAAAATGTTCATCAGTGGCCTCTCTCTCTCTTTATAATCTAAAAGTCTTTTTTATATGTTCGGTGGTGGTATTCCATGAATATTTTTTTTGCAATTGTATCGTATTGTTTGAGAGTTCCGTTATTTTATTTACGTCAGACAGTTCCTCTATTGCCCTTGCAAGGTCATCCACATCAGGGTCGTAGATGGGTATTCCCGATTGTTTATAACCAATTTTTACCGATTTTACAAGCAGCCCATTCTTTCCGTCTTCAATGACTTCATTGTGAGGGGGGATGTTATTGGTGATTGTGGGCAATCCGAAGGAGATTGTTTCATAAAAATGTTGCCCTAAACCTTCCCATCTGCTTGGCGCCAAACATACATGACAGGAGGAGAATAAATTATAATATTCCTTTGCGGGCAGGTCTTTCACTATTTTTATGAGTCGTGTATCCGGGAAGTCTTCAATATTCTCGGTCGTTGTCCTTGTTCCCTGTGCTTTAATAATCAGGCGAATGTCAGGATTTTTTACCTTCATAAAGGCTTCAACCGTCTTTCTCATCGGTTTTCTCGCCCCCTGAAAACCGCCCGGAAAGAAAAAATAAATAGCATCTTCACGTTTTTGCGGTTTTACTGCAAGTAGTTCCGGATGGCAGCCCCATTGGATCCAGGGGCTGTCAATCCCAAAGTCTTTGTATCGCGCCTGTTCACATTTTGTGAGAGAATAGACGATATCAAATGCCTCCTTTGCACCAATGACGTCCTTGTTGGTAAAGCACTCCCGCATATACCGGCAAAAAGCCTTCATATCCCTTGTCCGAAGGATTGTTTTAAGGCCTTTTGCATGTTTTTCTCCAAAACCTTCCCAGACGAAACGGCCAAAGGTTTTAATGCCCTTTGACCGCAGATATTTAATCTTGTCATACTCATTGTTTTCATCAAAAAAAATGATCTGGATGGCATTTTTTTCTATCCAGGAGAGATATTCTTCTAAGGGGATGAAAAAACGAGACGCCCTGGTAACGTCCCCCTGGTTCCATACGTCAGCCGTAGAGATAAAATTGGGCAAATCATCGGTATCGCTTGTGGGGCGGGCAAGTACGAATGTGTGATGTCCCAAATTGTCAAAAACAGACCTGAGATAACGGGACACCGTGCTTTGTCCCCTATTCCACCAGGAGCTAACTATTCCTATGCTGAGTTTTTTCATCGGCGAAAAAAATGGGTAAGGTTGTTGTACCATCGTTGCGTGTTCATAAGCTTAAGACAATCGTGATATCCTGCCTGTTCAAGTGCTTCTCTCATATTGAGGAGGGTAAAACCTTTTCTCCAGTAATTACTGGATGGGGCAAATAGCGTTACCTTTTTTTTCACATGTTCTGTCGTCCATTGAAGAACGTTACCGGGTAATGTTCTTTCCATAAAATCATAGAGCAATTTCAGTGTTTCATGCGGTTCCGCTATTAAATCCTCATTGCGTAATAAAAGAAAATTTTTCCCGAATGTTTTCCTGCCTGCCTCGTGTGTTTGCTGAAAGGTATATTTCCAAATCATTAAAACCTTCAAATAGTCGTTGCAATTTTTCATATGGGCATATTCGGGTGTTTTTATCAATAATTTATAAAGTTCGTAACTTCCCCACGGATTCCTTTCGATGATGGTTTTGAAAAAGGTTTTTTTCGTAGAATACTTTTCTCTGTGTTTCTGTTCTCTGCCAAAAATATACGACGTGGTGATTGCACGCGGGTCCCGAACGATAAGGATGAGTTTTGAATCCGGGTCGATTCTCTTGAGTACCGGGATTTTGGTGTACATTCGTGTAAATTTAATAACGGTATCTTCAGAGCGGGAAATCAAATATTTTATGTAATCAATGCAATATTGCGGTAAATCTCTTTCGAGTTCCAGGGAGGCGTCCCTTGGTGTGCCATAATTTAACAAATCGATGTCTTTTAATAAGGGGTATGTTTTTTGAAAATCTTCCCTGCATTTTCTGATCTTTTCAAAAAGATCAACATTTTGTATGCCGCTACCCCCTCCGTGTTTTGGAATTCTACCTGCGGCAAAAGGTTCATAATATAAATCAAGATTCTTGTCCTGACACAATATATCATAAACAATTGTTGTTCCTGACCGGCGCATTCCCTGTATAAAAACATTCATTTACGATCCCCCCCCATGAGTGGAAAAGAATGAGAGACAAAACAGCAGCCGCCTGCGTGTATTACTTTTATTTTAGTGTATGTAAAATCAAGGCGGCAGTATATCAAAATACGGAAGAGAAGGAAACGGAAAATAGAGAGATAGTTGAAGGGGAAGCAGTGGGGGGAGACAGTCGGCTGTTGGCAATCTACAGCCTGCAATTTGCCGGTTGCCGATTGTATTTAGTGTCTGAACGAAAACTATCTAAACAACTATTTATTGGATAGTTAAGACTACTAATTGTTGCAAATATTTGACGAATATTTTCATTAATCTCAAAAAATGCGCCATTTTCACGAAGATTATCATAGTCAAACTAATATTTTCCAAATTAGGATAAAAAGATTCGCGCTTATGCAACAATTTCAACTCTTAATACAGCAACAAGTTAAATAGTTTTCGTTCAGACACTAGATATGCCAATCGTATATTCGCCAATGCCGAAAGGTGAACTCATTAAAACGGATATATTCCTGAATCCTTCAGGCTGCAGGTGTGTTGCACACCGGAAAGGAACTTATAGTGAATGATATGAGCACGGAACCGGCCTGCGATTGCCTCAGTAGCAAATATAAAGAAGGAGGATGCGTTTACGTTCCCCTTACTATGGGGAAATGGCGATAGGCATGGTGCTGATGATAAAGAAAGAAAAGGGATTTTGGGATGACAGGGATATGCGAAAACTTCTATTGGTTTATGCAGGATTGGCATCATCTGCGCTTTACAGGGTCAGGCTTATGGAGTTCACCAAACATGCCGCAATAACAGACGCGCTAACCGACGTATACAACAGGAGGTTTTTTGAAGATATGTTTGAAAAACAACTTGCGTTGACGATAAGCATCGGGGTTTCCTCTTTTCCGTCGCATGAAACTGAATGCAGTGCTTTGTTGCGATCTGCTGACAAGGCATTGTACAGGGCAAAAGAAAAAAGCAGAGACAAGGTTGAGGTATCATATGTTATCGATTAAATTTGGGCACTACCATCCCTCGCTTGAGAACTCGTTTGTAGAAACTTTGCATACCATAAAAAGCGAAGATCCCTTATCCCCCATTGCCGTTATTGTTCCCACAAACTATATGCTTGAAAGGCTTCAGGAACGTTTGGTAAAGAAACATGACGTATCGTTTCTTAACGTATTTTTTCTCAATTTCTATCTCCTGGCAAGAGAAATATGCAGGAATTCAAAAAATGATATCGGGCATATCCGGCAGGAACCTTTTATTTACGAACGGATTATCACCAAACTTATCGAACAGGAGAGGCATCATATACCTTCCTTAAAAAATATAATATCGCCATCATCCATTGCCCGCTCAATGTTTCATTCTCTGCAAGACCTCACAGACGCCAATGTTAATGCAGATGATTTAAGGGCAGTTATTAATGAGCAACTTACCGGCGGTGCTGATATTCAAAAACTGTCTGATATATCGCGGTTATTTACTCTTTTCCAAAACACGCTGAATGCATCCGGCATATCCCACGATTCAAACCTCTATCGTTCGGCGGCAAAGCACGCTGCTGATTCTGAATATCTCAGAAAATTCAAATATATACTGGCATATGGTTTCTATGATTTAACCGGCGTGGAACAGGATTTTTTCTCTGAAATATTCAGATATTATCCAACAATATTGTTTTTGCCCTACAAAAAAAATCATGCCGTTTTTACCTACGTTAAACATTTCTACGAATCATTTTTGTTGGGGATCGCACGGGACATTGAGGATCTGCCCCCAGATGATCTACAGGGGTTTTCTTATTTAATGGACGCAGACTCGGAAACAAAAACCTCTCTGCATGGAGAATCCATGCCTGACGCCCCTTCATTGGATAACCTTAGCATCATCAATGTATCCGGCAAACATGATGAAATATGGGTGATTGCAAAGGAAATACTCAAACTCATTAATAAAGGTTACGTATTTGGCGATATAGGCATTGTCGCAAGAGAACTTGGGCAATATTTAAACATTATACAGGAGGTTTTTCAGGAAAACGCAATCCCGTTTACCACACTTGACAAGGAACCGATAGAAAAGTACCCCTTATTTACCATGATAAAACAATTGCTATTGCTGGATCGCGAAAACTTTTATCGTCCTATGGTTATCGATATTCTGGAATCACCCTATTTCAATATCCCTGTTCCTGAATTAAAAGACGTCCTTTCACGGCAGAATCTCTGGGATATTATTAGCAGGACAATTGGTATCCATAGCGGTATACGCTGCTGGTTGTCAAAACTTGAACAGTTAAAGAACGCAATGGCAGAGCCAGCGGAGGAAGATATTTTGCCTCACAATATCAATATCTCCTGCGATCAGATTGAGTCGCTGAAAAATATAGTGCAGTTGTTGTCAAATGATTTGCTTTCCCTGCAGGAAAAGGCGACCTGGTCTCAAATGTGTCAAAAAACAAAACTATTTCTCGATAAATATATACACATTCCTTCTGAAGACATAGATCAGGAAATTATAAAAAGAGATATTTTTATTAAAGAAAGAATATTTTGCCTGTTTGACACATTGTCTATTCTCGATCGTATCGATAAAGAAATTACATACGATCAATTTGCAGATACTTTCATAAACGCCTGCAAGCAGGAAGGGATCCAAGCCGGGACCGCTAATAATAAAGGCGTCAGGGTTATGAACGCCATGTCTGCTCGTGGCATACCATTCCGGATACTGTTTCTTGTCGGATTGAACGAAAAGGAGTTTCCACGCGCTATTTTTGAAGAACCATTTTTGCCGGACCATACCCGAAGAATACTATCCGAAGCGCTTGGGAATCATATTCCTGAAAAACTAAGGGGTTTTGAGGAGGAACGTTTGTTATTTTATTTCCTGCTCAATGCCGCGCAGGAAAGGATTTATCTTCTTTATGAACGTTCAGATGAGGCGGGAAAACCCAAAACCCCTTCCCACTACATAATGGACATCCTTCAAAATATAAAAGGAATACATACCCGCAATGAGGATAAAGAAAACAAGTCTCCTGTAAAAATGAACGTTCCCCGCAGCATAAAAAATAAATTATGCAAAGAAGATATATCGCTGCTTACACCCAATGAGGCCGTGATCCGTATGGTGCTGGAACATATAGACCCCTCATGTTGCATTAATGCAATCGGTGGCAACCTGGCAGCCTATACACGTTCCAAATCAGCGTTGCAGGCTATAGAATGTTTTAGCCCCTGTCTCTCAGCATATGATGGTATTGTTTCCGATGGGGAACATTGGTACAAAAATCGTGTACAAAAAGGTTTTAATCCTACGATGCTTGAAACGTTTGGCGCATGCCCATTCCAATTTTTTATGAGAGAAATACTGCAACTGGAACCGTTGGAAGAGCCGGAAAAGAGTGAAACCATATCATTGCCCAAACTGGGCACTATCTATCATGAGATATTAGACACATTATATTGCCATTTAAAAGAAAAGGGATATTTCGATGGGAAAGCCGCCGATACAAATCCAGTTGAATACCTGCATAAAATTGCAAATGAATCATTTGTGAAAATGGGAAAACAAATACCAATTCCCTATCCGCTACTATGGGAACTCAAAAAGGATGAAATAGTCGCCGCTTTAATACATTTCCTGTCATGGGATATTAAACAAATTGAACACACGGGTTATAGCCCTGCTTTTTTGGAAGCAAGGTTACAATTAGCATTGCCAAAAGGCAAATTTGAAGACTATCCGGCAATTTTTTTTAAAGGAAAGATTGACAGAATAGATGTTAAAAAAAGCGGACAGGAAATATATTTCCGGCTGGTGGATTACAAATCCGGAAAGGCAGGCACTGAACATTTATTAAAAGCGGCCGTGTGCGGACAAAAATTGCAACTGCCATTTTACATATCAATGGCAGAACAGTTCCTGGTAAATACCTATAGAAAGGAGGTTTCTCTTCCCTCTGAAATAATATTCGACGAGGCTTCATTCGTTTATATTGCGCGCTGCATGAATGATGAAAATGGAGAAAGATGCCTGCAAAAAAATACCATAAATAACAATGAATGGGCACAGCATAAAGAATTTTTCTGGGCAACCGTCCATGAAATCCTGGCTATCATTCGCCAGGGATTGTTCCCCACCACGGGAAAAGAAAAAAACTGTCAGTGGTGTAAATTCGCTACCCTATGCAGAAAGGGACACCAACCTTCCCGCTTCAGGCTGGAAAACGATGAAAGGTTGCTGAACTACAGAAATAATATTACTAATAAAATTACAAAAATCAGATAAATTTGAAGCGACAAAAATTTCAAAACGTCTGATTCGGGGGGGATTTGGCTTTATATCAAATATTATGCGGGTTTTTTTAAGCCTGAAGTATTTCTTTTCCTGGAGATTTGGAAATGCTGTGAGTTTGGCCGTATTCTTTTTTGTGGCCATGAGTTGTTTACCTAAGCAGAAAATACATGCCTGAAACGGCTGGTTTCGTTGTTATCAGGGACGCTGCCCAATATTTAGTTCAACTATTTGTCACCTATTGTTGAGTTATTTCTTTCATTACAACTCTCGCGGATTATTAATCTTTTATATGTCTAATTTTGACAAGATATTACAGTCGTTTTGCTCTATGCAGCATCTGACGGTAAAAAATCACAATAGTGTAAAGATTCGAAAAATATTATAAGCAATATTAATGTATAAGCCTAAGTAATATTGCATGTTATAAGAATATTTTCAAAATATTATCGAATTTAAAGATTGAAATAATAGTTTTTGATGGTATTATCTTCGAAGTTCAATTTTTTTGTGAAACTGCTCATTGAGTACTAATCCTAAGTCGAGAAAGTATGAAATAAAAAAAAGTTTACTTTTTGCTTGATATCCTGAAGTTTAAATAGTATATTAAGGAAATGAGTGGTTTTGGAAGTTCTGTTCTTTTATAATTTAGAAGTCAATTGCGTGCGAGTACAAAAGCCATAACAATTTCTTTTTTTTGAATAGATGTAAAATTAAGTAGCCAGTTAGTTTGGTTAGCCTTTTGTTGTTTTATGAAGGGTATGATCTTGGCTCAGAACGAACGCTGGCGGCGTGGATTAGGCATGCAAGTCGAACGAGGAAGTGCCCCGTAAGGGGCGCAAGCCTAGTGGCGAAAGGGTGAGTAATGCATTGATAACCTGCCTTTGAGATGGGAATAACTGCGTTTCGAGCAATCGGAACTACCGAAAGGGCTGCTAATACCCAATAATACTATAGGTGCAAAAGCACTTGTGGTCAAATGCTAGGAATTCTGTTCCTTGTGCTTAAAGAGGGGTTAATGTCCTATCAGCTAGTTGGTGGGGTAATGGCCTACCAAGGCAAAGACGGGTAGCCGGCTTGAGAGGGTGGTCGGCCACACTGGGACTGAGACACTGCCCAGACTCCTACGGGAGGCTGCAGTCGAGAATCTTTCGCAATGCCCGAAAGGGTGACGAAGCGACGCCGCGTGTGGGAAGAAGGCCTTCGGGTTGTAAACCACTGTCGGGAGTTAGGAAATGCAGGTGCGTTAATAGCGCACTTGCTTGACTAAGGCTCCAGAGGAAGCCACGGCTAACTCTGTGCCAGCAGCCGCGGTAATACAGAGGCGGCAAGCGTTGTTCGGAATTATTGGGCGTAAAGAGCACGTAGGCGGCCTTGCAAGTCAGTTGTGAAAGCCTTCCGCTTAACGGAAGAACGGCATCTGATACTACAGGGCTTGAGTACGGGAGGGGAGAGTGGAACTTCTGGTGGAGCGGTGAAATGCGTAGATATCAGAAGGAACGCCGGCGGCGAAAGCGACTCTCTGGTCCGAAACTGACGCTGAGTGTGCGAAAGCTAGGGGAGCAAACGGGATTAGATACCCCGGTAGTCCTAGCCGTAAACGATGGGCACTAAGTAGAGGGGTTTTGATTATTTCTCTGCCGGAGCTAACGCATTAAGTGCCCCGCCTGGGGAGTACGGCCGCAAGGCTAAAACTCAAAAGAATTGACGGGGGCTCGCACAAGCGGTGGAGCATGTGGCTTAATTCGATGCAACGCGAAGAACCTTACCGGGGCTTGACATGGTAGAAGTAGAATCCTGAAAGGGTGACGATCGGTATCCAGTCCGAAGCTATCACAGGTGTTGCATGGCTGTCGTCAGCTCGTGTCGTGAGACGTTGGGTTAAGTCCCCTAACGAGCGAAACCCTTGTCTTTAGTTGCTAACGGGTAATGCTGAGCACTTTAGAGAGACTGCCGTCGTTAAGACGGAGGAAGGTGGGGACGACGTCAAGTCATCATGGCCCTTATGTCCCGGGCTGCACACGTGCTACAATGGTCGGTACAAAGGGATGCTAAGTCGCGAGATGGTGCGAAACCTATAAAGCCGATCTCAGTTCAGATTGGAGGCTGAAACTCGCCTCCATGAAGTTGGAATCGCTAGTAATCGCGGATCAGCTACGCCGCGGTGAATATGTTCCCGAGCCTTGTACACACCGCCCGTCAAGCCACCCAAGCAAGATGCACCCAAAATCGCCTGCCTAACCCGTAAGGGAGGGAAGTGCCTAAGGTGTGTTTTGTGAGGAGGACTAAGTCGTAACAAGGTAGTCGTAGGAGAACCTGCGGCTGGATCACCTCCTTTCTAAGGATTGTTGTAACGGTTTTGTCTCGCGCGCAAAAGGCTTCTATTTTTTTTGTAAGTTATATTGCCTTTGGAAACAGAGTGTGGCCCAAATATTGCTCGATGGTTTGGGCCTATAGCTCAGTTGGTTTAGAGCATTCCCCTGATAAGGGAAAGGTCAGTGGTTCGAGTCCACTTAGGCCCACCATTTTCTTTTATACGTCCGGTCTGAAGGGGGATGTAGCTCAACTGGGAGAGCGCTGCCCTTGCAAGGCAGAGGTTAGCGGTTCGATCCCGCTCATCTCCACCAGTTTGATTTCTTTGCGCAAGGTTTTTAGGTCTTGCGGTAACTGGTCGCCTGTCTTTGATAGCTAATTTTAAGCCTGTATAATCACATGTAGACTGCATATTGTATATCTCAGCATTTGTCATTGTTGGAGATTGAAATACTAAGTTTTGCGACATAGTTTGTTCTTTGAAAAGTGAATACTTAACGGGTAGCAATTTGATTCTCGATTTATTTAAGATATCAAGCCAATAAGGGTACATGGTGGATGTCTTGGCGCTGAGAGGCGATGAAGGACGTGGAAGACTGCGATAAGCTTCGGGGAGCTGCCAAACAAGCTTTGATCCGGAGATTTCCGAATGGGGCAACCTACTATAGGTTTATGCTATAGTATCTACACCTGAATATATAGGGTGTAGAGGCGAACGGAGAGAATTGAAACATCTTAGTAACTCCAGGAAAAGAAAGAGAATTCGATTTCCTTAGTAGCGGCGAGCGAAAAGGAAGAAGCCTAAACCAGCTATGTGTCAAGCCCTTGTGCGTTGCATAGTTGGGGTCGTGGGTGTTGCGGTGGCAGTACAAGGACTGCCTGTGAAGTTACAAATGTAATTTTTAGCTGAATAGTACTGGAAAGAATAACCATAGAAGGTGATAGTCCTGTAAGCGAAAAGAATTACACTTCTAGCGTAATTACCCGAGTAACACCCGTCTCGTGGAAGCGGGTGTGAATTTAGGGAGTCCACTCTCTAAGGCTAAATACTACTCAGCGACCGATAGCGTACAAGTAGCGCGAGCGAAAGATGAAAAGAACCCCTGTTAGGGGAATGAAATAGAACCTGAAACCGTGTACTTACGAGCGGTGGGAGCACTATGATTCTTTAATAGAATAATGTGTGACCGCGTGCCTTTTGCATAATGAACCGGCGACTTATTGTGTATTGCAGGTTAAGTCTTTATGGGACGAAGCCACAGCGAAAGCGAGTGTGAAAGCGCGAACTATATGTAGTACATAATAGACCCGAAACCATGTGATCTACCCTTGGTCAGGATGAAGCGAATGTAAAAATTCGTGGAGGTCCGAACGCACTTGCGTTGAAAAGCGAGGCGATGAACTGAGGGGAGGAGTAAAAGTCTAATCAAACTTGGTGATAGCTGGTTCTCTCCGAAATAGCTTTAGGGCTAGCCTTATGGCGTGAATATGATGGGGGTAGAGATACTGAATAGATTCTGGGGCCTACCAGGCTACCAAGTCCAATCAAACTCCGAATACCATTATATAAGTCATAGGAGACAGACATTGGGGGATAAGCTTCATTGTCAAAAGGGAAACAGCCCAGACCGACAGCTAAGGTCCCTAAAATAGACTAAGTGATAAAGGAAGTGAGAGTGCAAAGACAGTTAGGATGTTGGCTTAGAAGCAGCAATCATTTAAAAAGTGCGTAATAGCTTACTAACCGAGCATTCTTGCGCCGAAAATATTACGGGACTAAGTTTATTACCGAAGCTTCGGATTGTTCGAATTATTTATAATTTGAACAGTGGTAGGAGAGCGTTCTATGTTAGGTTGAAGAGAGACTGTAAAGACTCTTGGACGATATAGAAGTGATTATGCCGGTATAAGTAGCGATAATATAAGTGAGAATCTTATTCGCCGTAAGCCTAAGGTTTCCTGGGGAAGGTAAATCCGCCCAGGGTTAGCCGGAGCCTAAGTCGAGGCTGAAAGGCGTAGACGATGGACAACAGGTTAATATTCCTGTGCTACCATAATAGCGTTGAACATGGGGGGACAGAGGTGTAAAGGTTAGCAAGCCTAATAGACACGGTTTGTTCAAGCCGGAGATGTTATTCCAGGAAAATCCGGAATGCTAAAACATCGATGGTGAGTACGTTGGCGTAAGCCTATAAGTAACCGGAGCATCTCTCAAGAAAAGCCTCGATTGTGAGTTATTGTGGTATCCGTACTAAAACTGACACAGGTAGGCAGGGAGAGAATCCTAAGGCGCTCGAGAGAACCCTCGTTAAGGAACTCGGCAAAATTACTCCGTAACTACGGGAGAAGGAGTGCCTCAAGTAAAATTGAGACCACAGTAAAAAGACCCGGGCGACTGTTTACTAAAAACACAGGTCTCTGCTAAGATTTAAAATCAACGTATAGAGACCGACGCGTGCTCGATGCCAGAAAGTTAAGGGGATGGGTTAGTGTTTGAAAAGATGCGAAGCTCAGAACCGAAGCTCTGGTGAATGGCGGCTCTAACTATGAGAGTCCTAAGGTAGCGAAGTTCCTTGTCGGCTAACTTCCGACGTGCATGAATCGCGTAACGACTTGGGTACTGTCTCAACGAGGGACTCGGCGAAATTGTAGTCGTGGTGAAGATGCCACGTACCCGCGGCAAGACGGAAAGACCCCGTGAACCTTTACTGTAGCCTATTATTGGGTTTTGGTACAATTTGCGTAGGATAGGTGGGAGACTTTGAAGTCTCGGTTTTGGCCGGGATGGAGTCGCCGTTGAAATACCACCCTTGTTATGCTAAAATTCTAACCAAATGCCGTGAATCCGGGTTTGGAACAGTGGTAGGTGGGCAGTTTGACTGGGGCGGTCTCCTCCAAAAGAGTAACGGAGGAGTCCAAAGGCTTCCTCAGTGCGGTTGGCAATCGCACGTAGAGTGTAAGGGCAGAAGGAAGCTTAACTGCGAGACATATAAGTCGAGCAGGTGTGAAAGCAGGGCCTAGTGATCCGGTGGTTGTGTGTGGAAACGCCATCGCTCAACAGATAAAAGGTACTCCGGGGATAACAGGCTTATCGCCCCCGAGCGTCCATAGCGGCGGGGCGGTTTGGCACCTCGATGTCGGCTCGTCGCATCCTGGGGCTGGAGAAGGTCCCAAGGGTTCTGGAGTTCACAGATTAAAGCGGCACGCGAGCTGGGTTTAGACCGTCGTGAGACAGGTCGGTCCCTATCTGTCGTGGGTGTGTGATATTTGAGGAGATCTGTCCTTAGTACGAGAGGACCGGGATGGACGTACCGCTGGTGTACCAGTTGTCGTGCTAACGGCATAGCTGGGTAGCTATGTGCGGAAAGGATAAATGCTGAAAGCATATAAGCATGAAGCCTACTCCAAAACTAGATATCATTTTCTTTTAGAAGAGAGACACCTTGTAGACTACGAGGTTGATAGGCCAGAGGTGTAAGTATAGTAATATATTTAGCTGACTGGTACTAATTTGTCGAAAAGCTTGAGTTCTTTATATAAATTGCGTTTCAATTTGTTACCGTTAAGTTATTCATTATTGCATAAGCTGTTAATTTTTTTGATACTTTTTCAAAAAAAATATTACACATTGACGATTTAGTTTCAAATGCTATCGTTTGAAAAAGAGTGAAGTTTGAGGTTGATTGATATAAATTTATAATTTCCGGTGGATATAGTAAGAATGAAACACCCGTTTCCATTCCGAACACGGTAGTTAAGCTTCTTACGCTGATGGTACTGGTGAAAGCTGGGAGAGTAAGTTACTGCCGGGAATAAATAATAAAACCCGTCCCGATACATCGGGATGGGTTTTATTATTTGTAGCTTTATTTTTATCTTAAATCTACAAAAAACTAAATTTAGGTTATATTTTCAAGTTTTATAGGTGAAATTTAAAATAAAGGTAGTCCATCATGGATTCAGAGGAAGAGAAGTTCATTGAATTTCTTTATTCTCGAGGTTTAAAATATACAACAGAACGAAAGTCTGTTTTTACTCATGTGTTTGAAAGCCATAAACACTTTGAAGCAGATGAGTTGTTAGTGGATTTGAGGCTGAATGGTTATAAAGTATCAAAAGCGACGATTTATCGTTCTCTTGCTCTGCTTGTCGAAAGTGGGTTGTTAAGAGAAGTTATATCTGGCGAGAGGCACACGCATTATGAGCATGTTCATGGACAAGAACATCATGATCATTTAGTCTGTGATAACTGTGGTAAGATTATAGAATTTTTTGAAAAAAAAATTGAAAATCTACAAGTTGCTGTGTGTAAAAAAAATAAATTTGTTCCAAAATCACATCGGTTACAAATTCAAGGACTGTGTGAAGATTGTTTTAAAAAACCTGACGAAAAGTTATGTCAGTAAGAAATTTTTGTAGAAAGGGTATTTTTATGTCTAGGGTTTGTGAGATATGCAAAAAAAAGACAGTAGCGGGCAATCAGATTGAAACTAGAGGTTTGGCAAAGTGGAAAGGTGGCGTAGGTAAAAAAATTACAGGGAAGACAAAACGAAAGTTTAAGCCGAATATACAAAAGGTAAAAGCACTGATTGATAACAAAACTGTGAAAAGAATAAAAGTTTGTACGAGGTGCATTAGTGCTGGAAAAGTAATAAAAGCATTATAACCTTATGAATCGTGGATAAGTTGAAAAATTATGAATATTAGTAATAAAGACATCGAATATGTTGCATCATTATCAAAATTTGAGCTTAGTGACGATGAAAAGAAAATATTTACAAGTCAGTTGCGAGAAGTGCTGTTGTATATAGAAAAATTAAATAAACTTAATACCGAAAATATTGCGCCGTTAATTCACCCTTTCAATATTACCAATATATTTAGAGAAGATACGTTGGAAGAATCAATCAGACGGGAAAAAGCCCTCTCCTTGGCACCTGCTACTGAGGGTTTTTTTTTTAAAGTACCAAAAGTACTGGAATAAATAATTTGTTATAAGAGAAGCGTTTTTGAAATTTTTAAGTTTTACCGCACTTCAAATAAAACGGAAAATATTATCAGAAGAAATTCGGGCAACGGACATAGTTAATATGTTGTTTGAACGGATTTTTAAGATCGATTCAAATATACAGTCATTTCTTACATTAGATGAAGAAAACGCATTTAAAAAGGCTAAGGAAATTGACAAGAAGGTTGCAAACCATGAGAGTGTAGGTTTGCTCGCGGGTATCCCCATTGCCGTTAAAGATAATATTTGTACAAAAGATTTAACTACTACGTGTGCCTCTAAGATTCTCAAAACTTTTATCCCACCGTACGATGCCTTTGTTGTTAAACGGTTAAAAGAAGAAGATTCCATTATAATTGGCAAAACCAATTTGGATGAATTCGCAATGGGTTCTTCAACCGAAAACTCCAGCTATAAAATTACTCGCAATCCTTATAATCAAAATTTTGTGCCAGGCGGATCAAGCGGTGGTTCCTCAGCAGCAGTGTCCGCAGATCTTGCATTTATGGCATTGGGTTCTGAAACTGGTGGTTCAATAAGACAGCCTGCGGCTTTGTGTGGAGTTGTTGGATTAAAACCAACTTACGGAAGGGTATCTCGATTTGGTTTAGTTGCATTTAGTTCTTCTCTTGATCAAATTGGCCCTATCACTAAGGATGTAAGTGATGCTGCATTGCTTTTGAGTGTAATTGCAGGTAAAGATAAGAATGATACTACGTGTGCTGATATAAATGTCCCTGATTATCTAAATGGAATTGGTGGTGGTGTAAAAGGCATTAAAATTGGCATTCCGCGTGAATATTTTGCAGAGGGTTTGGATGCTGATGTTCGTACGGCAGTAGATAACTCTTTAAAAATTTACGAAAGACTTGGGGCTAAGCTTGTAGAGGTATCTTTGCCCCATACTGAATATGCAGTTGCTGTTTATTATATAGTGGCAAATGCAGAGGCAAGCTCTAACTTATCGCGATTTGACGGTGTAAGGTATGGTTTTCGTGCAAACAATATAAAAGGCATTGATGAAATGTATTGCCGGTCCCGTTCGGAAGGATTTGGTAATGAAGTGAAACGGCGTGTTATGCTCGGCAACTATGCATTAAGTTCAGGTTATTATGAGGCTTATTATTTAAAAGCTTCAAAAGTGAGGAATTTAATAAAAAAAGATTTTGACACGGTCTTTGAAAAAGTTGATTGCATTGTTTGCCCCACCTCCCCTGTTCCTGCATTTAAGATCGCAGAACGTATTGACAATCCCTTAGAGATGTATCTTTCTGACATTTATACCATTCCCGCAAACTTGTCCGGCATTCCAAGCATTTCGATTCCTTGTGGATTTTCTAAAGAAGGTTTGCCGATTGGTTTGCAGATACTCACCAATTACTTCGAAGAAGCTAAAATGTTACAAATTGCATATTCTTTTGAAAGAGATACTGACTTTCATTTGATTGAACCCAAATTGTAATTTTACTGTATTAAAGGCAAAAATATTCAAATGGCTTACGAGGTTGTTATAGGACTAGAGACCCATGCTGAATTGTCTACAGTCACAAAATTGTTTTGTGGTTGTAATGCAAAGTTTGGCGCTGAGCCCAATACACAAATATGTCCAATTTGTTTAGGAATGCCTGGTGTTTTGCCGGTCGTAAACAAAAAAGCCTTTGAGTATGCATTAAAGGCTGCTATAGCACTGAATTGCACTATTAACCGATACACGAATTTTGATAGAAAGAGTTATTATTATCCGGACTTACCCAAAAACTATCAGATTTCACAAAATTATTATAATTTAGGTGTTGATGGATTTATCGTTATTGAAGTGAACAATGCCATTCAGAAAATCAGGGTACATAATGTTCATCTGGAAGAAGAAGCCGGTAAGCTTATACACCCTGAAGAAGCAGGTGCAGATTATAGCCTTATCGATTTTAACAGAGCTGGAGTTCCTTTGTTGGAAATTGTTTCATACCCGGACATGAGAAATATAGTTGAAGTAGAAAGCTATATGCAGACATTAAGAAAAATAATTTTTTATACAGGCATATCTGATTGTAAGATGCAGGAGGGATCACTTAGATTTGAGGCAAGCATTTCATTGAGAAAAAATGGTGAAAAAAAATTGGGTAATAGGGTGGAAATTAAAAACCTAAACTCAATGAAATCTGTATTAAAGGCGATTGAATATGAAACATCAAGGCAGCGCGAATTACTGAATCGTGGTGAAATGATAGAGCGGGAAACGCGATTATGGGACGAAATACGCGGGAGAAGCGTAAGAATGCGTTCAAAAGAAGAAGCGCAGGATTACCGCTATTTTCCCGAGCCGGATTTATTACCGTTTGTGATAGATGAAAAATGGATATGTTCGATAAAAGATACTATTCCGGAACTTCCTCTTGAAAGAAAACAGAGGTTTGTAGCGTCTTTTCAATTATCCAATTACGACGCTGATTTGTTGACTGAGGATAAAATGCTTTCAGATTTTTTCGAGGAATGTGTGAAGGTTGTAAATCTCCCTAAAGCATTATGTAATTGGATAATAAATGATTTGTTAAGGGAAGTAAAAGAGAAACGGTTGGATATTGCTTCGCTGAAAATGAAACCGGAGCAATTAGCATCTCTCGTGGGAATGATTGATGATGGCACAATAAGCAATACAATTGCCAAAGAAGTGTTTTCTGAAATGATTGACACGGGAAAAGAACCAAAAACAATTATCGAAGAAAAAAAACTGGCGCAAATTAGTGATGAGTGGCAGATAATTGAAATAGTAGATAAGGTTATTGTTTCTCATCCAAATGCGATAGAAGATTATAAAAAGGGTAAAAAGAATGCTATTGCCTTTATCATTGGACAAGTTATGAAAGAATCAAAGGGAATGGCAAACCCAAAAATAGTGAATGAAATCTTGAAGAATAAATTGAAAGGTTTGGACTAAACGACGCTGTCATTAACCTCAAATTTTGTCCGTTTTTAAAAACATTCATCATGTTACATCCGTGGAACCATAAGAAACTATGAAGCGCTACAATTATTTGAAGAAGTATTAATTAATTTTGAATTTTTGAGCCACTAAATTTGCAAAATAATAAATAGGCATAATTTTTATGTATGATTTGGCAAACCGATATAATATCGTAAAGATAAAAAGATTAAATCATAAAATAAGAGATTGTTAATGAAAATAGGTGAATTTTTAGTTAAGAATAATTATATTTCACAAGAAACATTAAATGAAGTGCTCAGTTTACAAAAGCATGATAACAATTTGCGTATAGGTGAATTACTGGTAAAAATGGAGGCTATTACAAAAAAGGATTTACTTCAGTATATTAATGAATATATAAAAGTTGCGACAAATATAGACATGGGAGAAGCAAAAGATTGGTTGAGCCAGGATCAGGTAGATAATATGTTTTCGAAATATTTTAATTCTCATAACTAATTCTTTCTTATCTATCTGTTTGGCTCCTTTCGATATCCTTTCTATATTTTTCCTCGCTACCGCTAAATATTTCTAGCACCTCTTTTCATTCCGCGTGTTGTTTGCTTATAGACGCATTGGTCCGAGATTTACTTCCATATTGACTCTGTTGATTAACTATCATTTCGACAACATGCCTGATTTGTAGTACTTTGCAATATAATTTTGATGTTGCCGTGGGTTTCCATATCCCACCTTAGATTGTTGATGTAGAGACGCATTGCATGTGTCTCTCTGTTGTTTCATTCAACATTTTCATTATGTGCAGCAGTTTCCGGACGCATGCAATGCGTCTCTACAAAAAAATTGAAATTCCTAAACGTTAAATTAGCGCAAGAACAATGATTGTAATATTTTTCGCTCTAAGCCGGGAAATTGTTTCTATAAAATCAAAAGTAAATATTTTGGGGAAAATACGTTTCGGACATATTACATTTTACCATGCCGAGCTGTATGGTTTTCCGGTAGCACTTATTCAGACGGGAATAGGGCAAAACGTTTCCTCTGTTCTCCAGCACTTATCTCAACAATTCAGAATACAGTTAGTAATTTCTTCTGGTTTTGCGGGGGCGCTGCGGCCGGAAATTGATGTGGGCGATTTGGTCATAGGGGAAAAAGTATTGTATGTAACAGATGAAACATTGGGAAAGAAAGCGCATAGCAGCCCGGTTATTTCCTGTGAATCTTCCATTTTGGATGTGGCGAGGGAATTGTCCGGCAGCCCTCGTTTTAAAGTACATTATGGAATAATTGCGACAACAAATAAAATAATCCACTTATCTTCATACAAAAAATTACTTGGAAATACTACTTATGCAATTGCCGTTGACATGGAATCTTTTCTGATTGCGGAACAGTCGCATAATCTAGGGATCCCATTTATTGTCGTGCGGGCAATTTCCGATAGGGCAGATGAAGATGTGGCTGTCTGTGAAAACCTTGTTAATGAAAAAGGGAACATAAATGTGCCTGCCGTATCATTGTACCTATTTAAGAAACCGTACAGCATTTTTACCTTAAAAAATCTCCGTAAACAGGCAAAGTTCGCATCACGCTCATTATCGGAGTTCCTGCCGGATTTTATTACACAAATATATAACACTCTGTTAAAATGATGGCGGCTGTTACCCCGGACGAAAAGCATTGTAGCACCTCACCCCCTTTAATTTTAGTTTGCGAAATGCAGAAATTCAAAATCCCAAATAGCATAACAATTAAGTTTATAGATGGTATGTATTATTACATAAGGAGATGGAAATGCCGTTACCAACCATAGAGTGGGAAGGGAATATAGAAGGCCGTGTTCGATTGATCGACCAGACCCTTTTGCCTGCTGAAATAAAGTATATATATTGTGAAGACTTAAAGAGTATTTGGCGCGCAATTAAAACACTCATGGTACGAGGAGCGCCGGCAATTGGCATCGCAGCGGTTACCGGCGTGTTATTAGGAATTAAAGATATTCGCACCGATGATACAGAGGCTTTTTTTAAAGAACTAAAGAATGTTACAAACTATCTTGGTTCCTCACGGCCTACGGCGGTAAATCTTTTCTGGGGGCTTTCCAGAATGGAACGTGTTGCATGGGAAAACCGTGATAAACCGGTCCATACAATCAAAGAAATCCTCTTGCGGGAAGCAATCAATGTTCAAAATGAAGACAAATCTATTTGCAGGCAAATAGGGGAAAACGGAGCGAAGTTTATTAAAGACGGTGATGGCGTTCTTACACATTGCAATGCGGGCGGACTTGCCACTGCGGATTACGGCACCGCGCTGGCAGTTATGTTTAAGGCAAAAGAAAACGGTAAAAAATTTAAGGTCTACGCCGACGAAACCCGTCCACTTTTGCAAGGCGCACGACTGACGACATGGGAACTCATGCATGCCGGCATAGACGTTACACTTATATGCGACAACATGGCGGCTCATGTAATGAAATTAGGCAAGATTCAGTGTGTTATTGTGGGCGCAGACAGGATTGCGGCAAATGGCGACGCCGCAAATAAGATTGGCACATATGGCGTATCAATCCTGGCAAAAGAACATGGCATTCCTTTCTATGTCGCAGCTCCGGTATCTACATTTGACCTGAATATCACATCTGGCGATGAAATTCCCATTGAAGAACGGTCATCAGAGGAAGTTACCTGCGGGTTTGGCAAAAGAACGGCACCGGAGGGAGTAAAGGTATTCAATCCCGCCTTTGATGTAACGCCGGCAAAAAATATTACTGCGATTATTACCGAGAAAGGCGTAATAGAAAAACCTTCCACGGAAAACGTGCAAAAAATTTTAGGTAAATAACATTTCATAGAGTGGTATAGCCGCCACCAAAAAGATTTTAACCACGAAGCACGAAATAAAAAATACGAAAGGTGCTCTTGTTTAAAATTTTAAATTATCTGTAACTATTGAGGGTAAACGATACATGGCTCGTTCCCAAACCTTGTACTGAACATAGTGAAGTATCTGTTTGGGAACGCAATTGCGCTCTGATCTCCGGTAGTTTAATAAATTACGCTGAATAGTCACAATCATTTTGTCATTAAAATTTGTTTCGTATTTCGCGTTGCGTATTTCGTATTTCACCATTAAATATTTTGCCAAAAGATGCGAAAAAATTACTGATAAGGTACTAAATATACTAGCCGCAAACCCTCCGTTTTAATATTTCATTAAAGGAATACTATGCATGAAACTACGAAATTATCTCTTACAGACAATACCAATCCTTGCTATTTTATTCGTTCTTCCAGGCTGCGGTGACGAAAGGGTATATATAAAATTTAAAACCTCAGAGCAATTTTTTATTGATGACTCGAAAACGGATGCGGATAAACTCAACCGTGAGCTTGAATATGACATAAGGCAGGCAGAAAAAAAACGGAAAGAAAAACAACAGAAAGAAGAAGCGGCTAAAGCCGAAGCCGAAGCCGAAGCAGAAGCAGAAAGATTACCTGCCGAATAAGGCTGGTTAATGGATGCTGGCATTAAGGCTTTGCATCAATGCAAACTTGAACCTCCATTTTATATTGTTCTTGCCTGCCGGTAGGGGGGGATTTCGCCATTAAACACCTGGTGTCGTCTTTGGCCGCAACCAAATTCGAAAATCCGAAGCGAATTCTAATATCAAGTGAAAAAAATTAAAAACGAGGTTTGGAATATTTGAATTTGTAGTTTTGAGTTTTGAGATTTTTTCGAATTTCGAATTTAGCGGTTTTTAATGAACAAAAACTTACAAAACGAGGATGGAGGAAATAAGTTGTACGTAAAGGCGTAATTAAGTTTCAATCATTTCCACATTTGTCCGGGGAACAACCGCAGATGTGCCATCTGCAAATGCTACTTCAAGCACGCGTACGGTGGCTTCTGTTTCGATGAGTTGTGGGGAAAAGGGCAGTGCCTTGATGTTTCCGATCCTGCCAAAATAGGGCGCACGAATGACCCTCACCGGATCTCCGATTTCCATACCTCTGTCTGCCATACCAGTATCTTTCTCTCCGGTTGTCTGAGTTGCAAGCGGTATTATAATTTCAGGACGCACCACCCCTGCACGTATCTGAGTCGCCCCGTTTATTGAAATCTTGGCGCCTGCGCGGGATTTGAGCAATTCGAACGTCCTTTGTGCCATTTGTATGCGCCCAAACCCTTCCGTAATGATAAGCGTTATGTCAATTTCTTCCGAACCGGTAATCGCCACGCCTAAATCATATCCCAGGAGTTTCTTAAGGTCATCATCATTAAAACCACCGACAATTATACCTTTAACGCCGATCTTTTTTGCCTTTTCAATGGTATCATATTCAACAAAAGCGCCGCCAACAATAATTTTGTCTTTGTATTCAGAATGAATTTTATCTGCGGTAATTATATCGTCAGGGCCGTCAACGGCGATTGCAAGTTCGCCAACCGTTTCCCCGCCAACGCCAAAAATCCCCTGTATGAAGGTGCCAACCGTTTCTACCACCACCCCCTCTTTTTCCATTACTTCTGTAACGATACCATCAACGTGGGAATATACCTCGATCGGCCTTGGAGGTTCGCGCAGAAGAATTTGTCCCGTTATCGTAGAGATTGTTTCAATAGTACCGGTAATGGGCGATAGCAAAACAGATTTCATCATCTTCAGCCATGGCCTTGTCTCCGCAATGGGTTCGTTTTTCTGTACGGAATCACCCTCTTTTTTCAACATGTAATCCTTAAGGTCTTTTGGTTGAATTCCCAGCCGGTTAACCGCATTAGTGACGTGCACTTTGCCGGGTAAATGGGTGACAGCTACAACATCCTCAGCCTTCAACGTAGCGCCTTTTTTAACAAGAACGTCACCCAGCAGGGGCAAGGATCTTCGGCTTGCGATTTTTGTTTTTTCAGATATGCGTAAACCAGGTGTATATGCGTGTGTCATGTTTTACAAAATCCTGTTTTTAATGTAGAGACGCATTGCATACGTCTGTAAACTGCTGTACGTAAAGAAAAATATTGACATAACAAAGAGACGCATGCAATGCGCCTTTAAAAAATATTGAAATTCCTAAGCTGGCATGGCCAGAACCAAACAAGCGCGAAAATAGTCCCCAATCTCCAGTCCTCGATCCTCAATCTGCAATTTGCCGATTGCTGATTGCTGATTGCTGATTGTAGATTGCCGACTACAGAAGTGGCCATTAAATATTTTCCAAAAAGCACGCACTGACGAATGGAAGTGTGCAAAGAAAGTAGTGATAAGTACTAAGCATAATTTAACGTCCTGGTAAAACTCCTATTGCGGATACGCATCAATGGCTTGCGTCCATTTCTTTAATTGCTCTACCCGCGAGGCTTTATCTTTCGCCAAAACAACAGGTCTTCCCCGGGTATCGATTACAACGCCGATAACCCCGCCATGTACATGTGCGGTGATAGCCTTTCCCCTTCCCTTGCCTACATCATAATTCTTCGACGGGGATATCTCCATTTCCGCAGTTTCATTAATATCAAGGGGTATCACGCGCAAATCTCCAAACGGCATTGATTCTTCCCTTGTTTTCCCACCGGGCAGGGTTATTTTATACGACAGACATGCCTCCCCTGCCTTGCCGGTGCGGCTTTTTGCAAGAGAAACGCAGGTTCCAAGATGAATCAGGCAATCTTTCATAAATACCTCCGTTGCCGCCTTTTCATTTATTGAGGAAAGGACTCCGAGATGCGGCATCATGAAAATACTGTCCACGGCAATCCTCGTTATCCCTTCCGGCTGAAAGGCGTCAATCATCATAAGCATTGATTGCACCCTTCGCGGCGCATGGGATAATACCCCTCCGCTGCCAACCAGAAGATCTAATTTTAGCATGTCAACAATCGTTTCTGCTGAAACATCCTGTTGTAACGCCTCGGAAATATCCCTCTCCCGCTGTACACCTCTTAACCCGACTGCCAATGATTTATGCTGATCAAAGGAAAGCCTGAGCGCTTCACGAGACAATGCCTGCTCTATTTTTAGTTCATCCAGAGTTTGCGGTATGGTCGTAGGGCGGATCATTTTATTCTTAATCCTGTTCCTTAAATCAGATTCCTCTATATCAAAAGGCATCCACCTCAAAATATTCGGAAGTCCCGCCTCTGCCAAAACATTTGACACGCTATAGCTCATTCCCAGATTTGCGCTAACCGTACGGTTGAAGACCTCTCCATAAACGGAAAAAACATCAGTTGTTGCACCACCAATATCAACCCCGACTACGTTAATATTGTCCCTCTTTGCTATCGTCTGCATAATGAGGCCGACTGCCGCCGGGGTAGGCATAATCGGGGCGCCTGTCCAGGTCATCAGTGTCTTGTAGCCTGGCGCTTGCGCCATGACATGTTCAAGAAAGAGTTTTTGAATCTCCTGGCGTGCAGGGAAAAGATTTTCCCGCTCCAGTGTGGGACGCAGGTTTTCAGTGATATGCAGCGAAGTTTTTTCCCCCAGTATTTCGGTGATTTTTTGACGAACGTCCTTGTTGCCTGCATACACAATGGGAAGTTGAAATGACATGCCGAGCCTTGGTCTTGGATTCGCTGCCGCGATATATTCTGCCAGTTCCACTACGTGGGTAACCGTCCCCCCGTCCGTACCTCCGGAAAGGAGTATCATATCGGGCCGCAGGTGTCTTATCCGGTCAATTTTTTCATGAGGGAGCCGTTTATCATTTGAGGCAATGACGTCCATGACGATTGCGCCTGCCCCCAATGCCGCTCTTTGGGCGCTTTCTGCTGTCATAGTCTTGACTGCCCCCGCAACCATCATTTGCAATCCCCCGCCTGCGCTGCTTGTGGAAACATAAATATCAACCCCCACATTGCCACTGGCAGGAGTTATAATTTTTTCTCCGTCTAAAATCTTCCTGCCTGAAAGCTCCTCCACCTCCGCAAATGCGTTGAGTACTCCACGGGTAACGTCTTCAAAAGGGGCTTCCACGGTTGTCGGTGATTCTCCCCTGAATGTTTGCCGGTAAACGCCGTCATTTTTCTCAATTAAAATAGCTTTTGTAGTGGTACTGCCACAATCTGTGGCAATGATAACATTCAAATCAGGATATTTTTGTTCCATAATCTATGTTCTATTTTAATGTGAATTATTGTAACATTTTAGTTTTTTGAAAAATTCCCGGGATTGAAAAAATACCATGTAGCCCCGTCAGGGGCGGTCTGTTTGTAGCGCAATAAAATTCAATAAGGTAAATAGTGTCTGAACGAAAACTATTTAACTTGTTGCTGTATTAAGAGTTGAAATTGTTGCATAAGCGCGAATCTTTTTATCCTAATTTGGAAAATATTAGTTTGACT
>NZ_CAADGZ010000024.1:0-37795 GCF_900696675.1 uncultured Candidatus Kuenenia sp.
AGGTACCTGTAGACCATTTCCATCTTGGTTTGCTGCCCTTCCATAGTCTGCCTGGCTGATGAGACCTCGATGAGGGTGTGGCGGAGCGTGACAGCTACGGGAATTGCTGCCCTGGGATGCGTTACCCATACGCCGTCAATCAATTCGAATGTCGCCGCGCCCTTCGGGAGCGCCTGGCTGACGATTACGGCAATCTCTGCCTTTGCTGCCCGCTGGTCTTCACGAAGCTTGATAAGCCAGCCGTCGCTCCAGCTCTTTGTCCTTTTGGACTCCCACAAGATAGTACCGCAGGATTGGCCGAGATGGCCAATGACCCGATGCAACACATCGCCGCCATGCTCGCCCTTCGGAACGGGTTCTATCGTATCGCGCGGGAATTTCGAGATCAATAGCGCTTCAAGCTCAAGCTCCTGGACTTCTCCCTGAAGTTGCTGTGACCCCTGATCGGCCTTGCGCTTAAGTTCTTCTATCTGCTTTTGCATTGAAGCAATAGTCTGCTCTTTCTCCAACACCTTGAATTTAAGTTGGTCTTCAGCCTCTTTGTGCGCTTGTTCACGTACCGTGGCAAGCCCTTCCTGTATGCGCTTCTCCACCGTCAAGTCAAATTCGCGTTTTTCGTCATCGAGTTCCCGCTGCCTTCTCAAGACTTCAGCCTGCGCCTTCTGCGCCTCGGCAAGTTTCTCGTCCCTCTGTTTGAGCACTTCCTGAAGATCGGCAAGTTCCTTTCGTTTTTGCTCAAAGTCGGCAGCAAGTGCAAGCTTGGCCTTCCTGGATTCTTCAGCAACTATCCTGTCGCGCTCCTGACGCAGTTTCTCTGCGACCTGTCCGTCAATAGCCTCTTTTGCCCTGACAATCTCTTTTTCACGCTCACAAAGCAAGGTTTCGCGTTTGGCGATGTCAGCGTCTTTCTGTGCCAGACGTTGCTCATACTCGCGACGGGCGGACTCGACGATCGGCGCCGCAAGCGATTCTGTCAGCTTAATCGCAGTCTGGCATTTCGGACAAGTAATCATTGGCTCTGTCACACATCTCTCCTTGATAATATCAACAAACCGGTTCAAACTATGCCTCTCGCCAGCGGGGGACAGACTTGCCACGTCTCTTGCAGCTTTCATGCCCTTGTGGGGCTGATTCTTCAAACGTCAACTCTGGCTGCATTCCCGGTTTTTTGTGATTTCTGCCATGTTTTAATGAAACGTACAGTAGTATTAATCCCTGGCAATGTTGTTTTGCCCCAATCACATAATCGGTTACAAAAAATCGGGAATGCTCCCCCTGACACTCATCTGAGGATTTCGAGTTTGAAATGCAAATGCTTCGTCCCTACACCCTGGTTTTATGTATTTTGTTATTGTTGGAATTTTTCAAAAAACTAAAATGGTACAAAAACCGGCTTCCAGGCGAGCAACGCAATCCGTAGCCGGTGTTTGGCGGTAATGTTTACGCTGGATAGTTACCTTTTTTTGAATGTTTTTGATTTTCGTTATCCTCATATTGAAAATCTATAAATGTAACTTTATCTTCCAACACACAACCCTTCTGCAGAGGCTGGCATGGTTTCTTTAACCGGATACATTCATTATTTTTTTGGTGAGGACACGTCCAACTCATTTTTTCTGCAACTCCAAATGCGCGTGCGCATGTACATATTGTACCTACCACGCGAATAACTTTAACCCCTTTTAAAATACAAAGCAGATACGAATTATCTATCCCTTTAAAGTATCTGCTGAATATGTTCTAATACAACTTCTAAATCAAATGGCTTATTGATGATAAAATTTGCTTTTATTTTATTATCTGGAAAAGTATCCGCGGTATTCAGGAATCCGGTAATTATACCGACCTTTGGTTTTTCTTGTAACATTTCTACTGCATTCATTATATCCCATCCCGAAACCCCCGGCATCCCAAGATCACAAAGGACAATGTCATATTTGTATTGTTTTAATTTATCTAATGCATCTGCACCATTATTACAATATTCAACAACATACCCTCCCTCTGTAAGAAAATTGCACAACACCTTTCCTATAACCAATTCATCCTCAATCACCAATATCTTATTTCCCCCACCATACTCCAACACCGCATCGCTGACTGTGTTCGCATCATCAAGCACCAATACATTATCTTCCATCATCCCTTTTTTTGTCCCGATTATTTGTGCTTCTTCTACCGTATAAACCTCTTTTTTTGATGGAAACGATAATAGGAAAACACTTCCCATTCCAACCGTGCTGGAAACGTGTATCACACCCCCATGTCTTTTAACAATCCCATAAACAACACTCAAACCTAAGCCTGTGCCCTTTTCCTTGCTCGTGAAGAAAGGATCAAAGATTTTCGATATCACCTCTTCAGTCATACCGGCCCCCGTATCGGAAATACTCAAATTTACGTTATCTTCATCCTCCCAGATATTAAAACAAAGGGTACCTCCTTTGGGCATGGCATCCAATGCATTAGTGATAATATTCAATACTACTTCCCGTAATTCTGAAGGATTGCCTTTTATATCCCTGACTTTTTTAAGTCCATCAGTGTTTATGCGATACTTTATCCCTGTCCCCTGAGCCATATCCTGCCACCTGGGACTGAGGAATCTCACAACATGCCTTGTCAGTTCAGCC
Source organism: uncultured Candidatus Kuenenia sp. (assembly GCF_900696675.1). Classification (NCBI taxonomy): domain Bacteria; kingdom Pseudomonadati; phylum Planctomycetota; class Candidatus Brocadiia; order Candidatus Brocadiales; family Candidatus Brocadiaceae; genus Candidatus Kuenenia; species uncultured Candidatus Kuenenia sp. Next base: position 2,634 of record NZ_CAADGZ010000024.1, read on the forward strand.
AGATCAACCGGCACATAACCGGGGGAATCTTCGTTCTTTTTGGTAAATTCATTTAATCTTCTAACAATCTCAGCCCCGTCTTTTACGTATTTGTGAACTATCTTAAGAGAGTCCAGCAGCATCTTCCGGCCTTTATTCTGTCTCATTAACATCTGTATATTGCCGTCAATAGCCGCAAGGATATTATTCACCTCATGTGCAACACCGGAAGTAATTGTTCCGAGGGCCTGCATTTTTTTCGAATGTAAAAGCTCTTTCTCCATGCGTTTTCGTGCAGTAATATCCTGAAAAGTAACAACCGCTCCGATATTTTTATTATTTTTATATATCGGGTATGACCGATACTCTACAGGGAAAAACGATCCATCGGCACGCCATGCAATATCATCAATGACGTGAATACTTTCGCCTTTCTGGTACGCCTGAAAAACATTACATTCCTCAATGGGATACGGCATGCCGTCCCGGTGGGTATGATGAATCATTTTATGCATTTGATTTCCTATAAGCTGATGCGGGGTCTCATATCCAAGCAATTTAACGCAAGCAGTATTTGCAAACGTGCATATGCCCTGCTCGTCTATACCATAAATACCTTCCCCTGTGGAGTTAAGTAACAGTTGGATTTTTTCATTACTTTCCTCAAGCGCAGCTATCGCCTTCTTACGTTCAGTAAGGTCTTCCACCGTTATCATGTAAAAATCAGGTTCCTCTCCTGTTTGCCAAAAGGGCGATACCGTCATGTTCACCCACACAGTATCCCCATTCTCGTGAAAAAACCACACTTCCATAATAAATTCATGAATCGTACCGTCAATTAATTTTTGTTTGTTTACTAAAACTGCCTGCCGGTCATCAGGATGGACAAGCGGTGCGTTACTCATAATTTCATTGTATTTTTTATTAACTAAAATATAATTGCCAGTCTTTACTTCCTGAAGCGCAAAACCCACTGCAGCCTGATCAAACATTACGCGAAAACGCTTTTCACTTTCCTGCAGGGCGGATTCAGTCTTTTTCCGTTCTTGCGATTCCATTGCCAGTTCAATATGCTGTTTTCCCAGCCTTTCAGCATATTCCCCGGCATCCTGTTTGAGAAGTGCATTCATTTTTTTAAGTTCTATCTCCATTTCCTTGCGCTGTGTAATATCCGTCGAAATCCCGCACACCCCGTAAGGGACGTCATTTGAAGCATATAACGGAAATTTTATTGATAGATAGGTGTGAGGGACGTCATCATGGAGAACAATTTCTTCAAATTCCATAGGAGTTTTCGACTCAAGCACTTTTTGATCGGTCTTATGTAATGCCTCCGCCATCTCCCGTGGGAATATATCGTAAACTGTTTTCCCTTTTATCGTATCCCCGGTAATGTGAAACACCTTTTCATATTGCTTATTAATAAACAGGTGCTTACCCTCAATATCTTTTATGTAAATGCACGCTGCGGCATTATCAAACACTGCTTGTAATTGACTCTGACTTTGTTGCAGTTCGTTTTCCGCCTGAAGCCGTTTAATGATTTCATCTTCCAGGCTTTTGTTTGCCCTTTTCAAGTCCTCTGTCACCTCAATCATGCACTCATTTGTCATATCCAGTTCAGCCTGGATGGCGGCAGACATTTCTCTTTCAATAAGGTATTTCTTGTGGTAATCAATACTATTTTTATGAAACTGTTTGGTGTTTATGCCTGATTCATCATTATTAATGCTTATTCCATTTGAATTCGGTGCGTGCAGGCTATTTTTAAATATATTGCCCTCTATTTCAAATGGCAGCATAATCTGCTTTATCGCGGGATTGATGGCGAGAAATGATTTTGCGGTATTTTTACGAATTAACTCTTTGGAAAAGATGATAATCGCATAGACATTGCCTGAAGAAAATTTTCCACCAAACCCGACAACTGATTTTATGGAATGGGTATTCACAAAATTTGTTTGATCCGGAATTGACATCATGTCTCCCGCATCTTCAATACAATATAACCCATAATTTTTATGTTGGTCATTTTTGAGGAAATCTATTCCCGCATTTACTTCACAAAGAGGATATTCTCCTATTTGCGTTAAAAGCGCAGCGATCATAGGATATTTGTGAGACAATTGCGGTTCATCCATGGGAAAGGCAATATGATTTCCGGATTTTTTTCTATCACACCATGCATCCAAATCGCCGCATGTCCCTAATAAAGTCAAATACCTGCTTTGTGAAACTATTGATTTCGTTGTTACCTTGTTTTGTATATATGACTGAACATCATCCGGAAGTTCCTGGTAAAAACATGATTTAAAAACGTGTACTAATGCAAAAGAACTGCTTCCGTTACCGGTAACAAATGAATTGTAAAAAAGCTTTGTTGCCTCCTGAACCGATTCTTCCATAAACGCATGTCCACTACATTTATCTTTAATGTTTTTGGAGAATTTCGTTATTTCAACTGCCGATAATTGGCTGAGATTTATATGCATACAATTGCCCTCGTAATACTATATGGTGACGTATTTTCTATGAAAACTATTTCGGTTTGGAAGATGTTTGCATAATGATTTGTAATCCTTTCATATATTTCTTTTAAATCAACCGTTGTATTCAATAGGCTTTGCAGGGATGCGACCTTTATCCCGTCAATTCCGCATGGGGTTATATATTCAAAAGGAGACAGGTCATTATTAACATTGAGTGAAAAACCATGCATCGTATAACCCGTGGCAATCCTGACGCCTATAAAACCTATCTTGGCATTATCTGCCCAAACGCCGGTATATTCTTTTCTCCTGTCTACGGTTATCCCATAATCAGATACTACTTGTATCATTACCTCTTCAAGCATTCTCAGATATTCATAATAATCATTCGTATAAGAACGCATTTTTAAGATAGGATACCCTACTACCTGTCCAGGTCCGTGATACGTGGCAAGACCGCCCCTGTCTGTTTTGTAAACAGCAATGCCGATTTTCTCATAGCACATTTTATTTGAAATAAGATTTGATTCTTTATATCTGCGGCCATAGGTGAAGGTAGGAGGATGCTGGAGAAGGAGCAGGCAATCTTCTATTTTTCCAGAGGTCCTTAGCTCTAACAGCGTTTTTTGCAACTCCCAGGCTTCACCATACTCCACCATATCCGCCAGGAGGATTAGGCTTTTTCTGTTCATATAGAGATTCTCCCCACGTCTCCAATATATCTTTTACCTTATGAAGAAATGCATCGGCATGCGCACCATCCATTACCCGATGGTCAAAAGAAAGACTCAGATATACCATTGACCGGACGGCAATGGCGTCAGCATCACCGAGGATAACCGGCCTTTTTACCACAGCCCCAACGCCTAGTATTGCAGACTGGGGTTGCAATATCAAGGGAGTCCCAAACAGGCTGCCATTGACGCCGTAATTTGTAATAGTGAATGTCCCGCCCCGGACGTCATCCGGTTTCAATTTTTTTGAGCGGGCATTTACTGCTATTTCCTGAATTTCCCGTGCTAATTGAAACATATCTTTTTTATCCGCATCCTTAATAACGGGAACAACCAGCCCATCCTCAAGGGCAACGGCAATGCCCAGATTAATATAATTCTTCTGCAAAATGCCGTTATCCGTCCACGATGAATTCAAGGCGACATGTTCTTTTAAAGCCTGTACGACTGCAAATGCAATAAAAGGGAGATATGTAAGATGTATGCCTTCCCTTTTCATCGCTTCTCTATTCAGTTCGCGATATTTTGTCACAGGCGTCATATCCACTTCAAATACAGTAGTTACAAGCGCCGCTGTTTGTCTGCTTAGCGCCATCCTTTCCGCCGTTATTTTGCGTTTTGGATGCAACGGAATAAGCGTCTCACGCTCCGCTTCTTTGACAATTTTTTCTTTTGAAGCAGTAATCTCCCGCTTTGAAGAGATATATTCCATTATATCCTTTTTGGTTACCCTGCCAAATTCGCCCGAACCTTTTATTTCCGTCAAACTGACGTTATATTCCTTTGCCAGTTTTTTTACTAAAGGAGAATATCTTTTTTCATGCATTTCACGTTCACCGGCAATTGCCGCCGTTTCAGATATTTCAATCCTCTCTTTCTCTTCCTGCTCCTTCTTCACTGTTCCGGCCTGCGCCTTTATTTCGCCCTCTTCAATTTGAGCAATAACGGTTTGAACCGCCAGGACAGCGCCTTCTTTGTAAAGAATCTTCTTTATGATACCGGCAGACGGCGAAGGTATTTCCGTATCAATTTTATCCGTGCTGATTTCTACCAGCGGCTGTTCCTTCTCAACGTAATCACCCTCGTTAACCAGCCATTTAAGAATGGTGCCTTCCGCGACGCTTTCTCCCATTTGCGGCATGATTATATCAACGGTCATATATATTTCTCCAAATTAATAACGTATTATTTTATCTATAGTATTTACCACATCTTTTGTTTGCGGGATAAATGCTTCTTCCATTAAAGGGCTGTATGGTACCGGGGTATCCGGGGCAGCAATGCGAATGACCGGGGCATCCAAATCATCAAAACAATATTCGGAAATCAATGCGGATACCTCGGCGCCAACGCCGCCCGTCTTTGTCTGTTCATGCAGAATGATCACCTTGTTTGTCTTTTTAACGGACTCGTAAATTGTTTTTTTATCCAGTGGCAGGAGTGTTCTCAAATCGACAATTTCAACAGAAACACCTTTCGTCTTCACTTCGTTTGCCGCTTCAATAGCCGTATGCACCATTGCTCCATACGTAATAACCGATACATCCGTGCCTTCCTGAACCACCTTTGCCATACCAATCGGTACGATGTAATCATCTTCCGGAACCGTATCTTTTATCCGCCGGTAAAGGTACTTATGCTCACAATAGAGCACGGGGTCATTGTCTCGGATGGCTGCCTTTAATAAACCCTTTGCGTCATACACACTCGACGGTGCCACAATTTTTAATCCCGGTACATTAAAAAAATATCCCTCAATACACTGTGAGTGAAATGCCCCGCCATGTATATTGCCGCCATAAGGTGCGCGGACAACCATAGGCACGGCGGTGCCCATGCGATAATGAAACTTTGCCGCCACGTTTATCAACTGGTCAAAAGCACAGGAAATAAAATCAGCAAACTGCATTTCAACAATCGGTCGCATACCTACGAGGGCTGCGCCAATTGCGGCTCCGGTAAACCCTGATTCCGATAAAGGGGTATCCAGCACCCGCCACTCTCCGTATTTCTCATAAAACCCTTCCGTTGCCCGAAACGCCCCGCCATATACCCCTACGTCTTCACCCAAAACAAACACGCCTGGGTCGCGGGACATCTCTTCATCCATGGCTTCCCTTATTGCTTCAAGATAGGTAATTTGTCCCATCCATGCCTCCTTTTTTACATTTGCATATATTTTATTAAAGGTGTTTTCACACATCGACAATTGGTTCTGCAGGAATAGCGAATCATGCTATATTATAATCAAACAGATAAGGGTGGCACGAACAAACTCCGTTTGTCCGTGCTGTTTAAAAATCAGAGATCTGACCTCTGGTAACACTTTAGTTTTTTGAAAAATGTACTACCTATAAGCTCCGTAGGAGCAGCCTGTTTGTAGCAAAATAGGATATTATAACAGAGATTAGCTCTGTTAGGAGCGACCTGTCTCTTGTAAATCCATATAAACAGGTCTACCTGAATACGGACAGGCCGCTCCTACGGAGCTATTTACCTTATTGAATTTTATTGCGCTACAAACAGACCGCCCCTAACAGGGCTACATGGTATTTTTTCTATCCCGGGAATTTTTCAAAAAACTAAAGTGTTACGACTTCTGACTTCTACTTGCTATAGATTCATAGATTCATTTTTTCTTCCTGCAAGCTACACGTCATAACCGCTTGCCTAACCACACAACCCTGCCGACAATCACAATATCACCATTCTCTATCTGAGCCGTTTTTGCTTCAATGGGTTTATAGGTAGCATTGTCGCACAGCAGATGAAGACTACCGCCTGGAAGGCGCTGCACTCGTTTAATGAACGCTGCCGCACCTTCGGTACGCAAGAGATACAATCCATCCCGGTCCAGCACATTATTTTTTTTGTCAACGATGACAACATCACCGTTTTTTAACGTAGGTTCCATGGAATCATCTTTTACATGAAATAAATAAAGCTTCGCTTTATTCGCACCGAATTCAGACATTAACCAATCGTTTTTAAACGCCATAAATCCCGCAGCATGTTCCGGTTCTTTTGCCTTTTCCTCCGAAAATATTTTGGCGTTATATATAGGGATACTCACATAATCACTCGTTTTTTCCTGCTCTCCTTTAATAAGCCAGTCAATGGATACCTGGTTTAAGAGGCAAAAACGGACGAGCAATTCGGAGGGGATTTCATTTTGTTTTTTGAAGGAAAGAAATGCCTGTGCTGTTATTTCAAGGCTTCTTGCCAAATCATCTTCCGATTTGGTATTCAGCACTTCCTTCAGCCGTTCTGTAACCTCTGAAAATTTTATATTATACATTTCTCAGTTTCCAAAAATTTAATACAGCATCCTAAGCCGGTATAGCCAGAACTAAAAAAAACGAAAACAGTCCTCAGTCTGCAATCTTCAATTTGCCGACTGCCGACTGTAGAGTGTCGACTGCCAACTGCATAAGAGACCATTAAATCTTTTGCCAAAAAGCACGCACTGACGAATGGAAGTGTGCGAAGAAATTACTAATAAGTACTAAGACCATTCCTATCTTGTTTCTACCGATGTCGCATAAACACCTTTCAGGCCGTCAGCGGGGTCGGGATACGGGCTCTCTTCTGCAAATGCCTCCGCTTCATCTATTTCCTTTTTTACCCTGGAGTCAATGCCGTCAAGTTCCTCTTTACCTGCTATATTCTTTTCCGTCAAATACCTTTCCATATTTGTGATAGGGTCCTTCTTCTTCCACTCTTCCAGCAATTCCCTTGGCACATATTTGGCACTGTCATGTTCCGAATGACCATGCATCCGCATGGTTTTACACTCTATAAACGTAGGGCCTCCTCCATTCCTCGCAACTTCATATGCCTCCTTTGCAGCCATGTAAACCTCAACAACATTGTTGCCATCCACAATTTTGCCGGGCATGCCGTATGCGGCAGCACGTTCTGCGACGTCTTTGATATTCATTTGCAACCGCAGCGGCGTCGAATATGCGTACTGATTATTATTACAGAAGAAAACAATGGGCAATTTTCTCACAGAAGCAAAATTCATCCCCTCGTGAAAATCACCGCGGCTTGTGCCCCCATCACCGGTACACGCAGCCACAACCTTCTTCTCTCCGCGTATTTTAAAGGCAAGGGCTACACCGGCGCCTACGGGGTAATTATCTGCCAAATGGCTTGGGAATCCGACAACGCCATACTTCATATCACCTATATGCACATTGCCTTCTTTTCCGCCGGTAACGCCAGTCTTTTTCCCGAAATACTGCGCAATAATGCGTTTTGCAGAAATACCCCGTATCAGGAATACTCCCATGTCCCTGAAATAAGGGGCGGCAATATCATCCTTTTCAAGCGCATATCCGTATCCAACAGACACCGCCTCTGTACCGTTGCTCGTCCATGCCCCTCCCATAATTTTCCCCTGATGGTAGAGAGAGGTTACACGATCCTCCAGCCTCCTCGTTAATTTAAGGTAATAATACATCTGCAATAGATCGTCTTTTTTTATTTCCATATATGCCTCTGCTTTATATGATAAAAATGAAGATTCTTGTGAAATAACATGTCAACAATTTCTTTGCACACTTCCATTCGTCAGTGCGTGCTTTTTAACAAAATATTTAATGCTAGTACATCGTCTCGTTAAAATGTGTACGTAAAAAAATGACGGTATCAATGTAGATATTTTAATGAAACGTTATACTAGAATTCGTTCAGTCCACAGTCTGCAACTTGCCGACTGTCGTCTGCTACGGTATAATAAAAATTGCAGGTCCCTTATATACCGCCGGTAATTGCCCTGTCTATTTCCTTCTGCGCCTTCAGTTCCGCCACATGATGTTGTAGTTCTTCAATATGTGATTTCTCCCATTCTGCAAGTTCAAGCAGCAATTTTTTTGTCGCAGGTTTTGTTGCTTTTAATGAAGCATTATAATAATATTCATATGATTCCTCTTCTCTTTTTATCGCCTCAGTCAGGATATTCATAATCAATCCCACTTCCAATGGTTGTTTGCTCTCCACAAATTACTCCTTTCTGTTTTAATGAAATTGGTCATTAGTCATTGGTCAACCGCCGACTGTCGACGGTAGATTACCGGTGGAAGAAGAGACAATTGTAAGCTTGTGACGATTTTTTAATCTGTGCAATTGTTCGACTGCGCTCACGACGAAGTCTGTGAAATCTGTGGTTCCTCTTCCTTTTTTTAATCTGTGCAATCTGTGAAATCTGTGGTTCCTCTTTTGTGTTTCGCGTTTCGCGATTAAAGCGCATTATGTTCCGGGTTTTAACGAACTTAAAGGTTTCAGGCTGGACAGGCATGGATTTTTCACATTCCTGTGCTGAATCAGCGCCTTAAAAACCTCTCCCATGCCTTCAGGCAGGAAGAGGTTCTTTACTTTCAATACAGTTTCAAGATTGTTCCTAATGTTATTTAACTTCTCCAGTACCCCCAAAGCAATTAAATAATGGGATTGTTTGACCAATCCCGTCACCTCCAGCCCCGCCCCCTTCCCAACGTCCATCAGGAAAGAAAAGTCAACAGACGCGGTAATATCCTGTTCTCCCAGTCGTTCATAATAATCATGGTTAACGTTGTGCCGGTAATAACACCTCAATGTACCTCCCGTTGTGTTGTCCCGATAACGCCGCTGCGCGGTGTCTCCATAATCAATCGTTAGCACAAAACCGCAGTTTAATTTCTGTGCAACGTGATTCAGATAATCACGGGCGGCCAGGTTTATTTCAAGCACCCGGCTCTCTCTTAAAGGCATTTCAGCATTGATGCAATAGTCTTTTAATGCGTGATTACAAACATCACCAACAATTTCATAAAAATCGTTGCCATTGTACCCAACATATATCTCTTTTACTTCACCTTCTTTTACTAATAACCGGTGTACAGGCAGTGCATCGATAAATTCGTTTGACAAAAAACAGCCCTGAACAGCGTCAAATGAAAACCCATCCTCTCCATATGAGTGCCATGAAAGTTTTTCGTCAAAAACAGGATTGCCGCAAAAAAGTTCCTGCTGCTTTTCCCGAAGATGGGGATTCGATTCAACAATAAAGTACTGTACTTTTTTATAAAACCAGGGATACTCATTTTTTATATAACGCATAATATCATAACATAACCAACCGGCATTCGCTCCCATTTCCACAACAGTAAATGAAGCACGCCCCAATATCCTCCACATCTCTTCCAATTGGACTGCGATAAGTTCTCCAAACATCCGGTGAACAGCGGGGCTTGTATAAAAATCCCCTGATTTGCCAATTGACACAGCATTCGAGTTGTAATAACCGTATTCCGGATAATACAATGCCATCTGCATAAATTCAGCAAATGTAATGTTCCCCTTATTTTTTATACGTTCGATGATTAAGTCACTGAGGATAGTCATTAAGTCATTAAGTCATTAAGTAAGAAAAATATTCAATATTCAATTCTCAAATTGTTGATCATTTGCCTTTATTCTTTTACATTGAATATTGGTAACTATTCAACGTAATTTATTAAACTACCGGAGATCAGAGCGCAACTCGTTCCCAAACCCCAGTTTGGGAACGCAATTGCACTGGAAACTTTGTTTCCAGTGAGGGTCTGACTTGACAAATTACAAACTGTCTTAACCCTGTGATTTTATTCCCTATCTATCAGCAAACAGGCGAGAAACCGGAGTTTCTCGAACAAATGCATTCCCAAACTGGAGTTTGGGAACGAGCCGTGTATCGTTTACGCTGAATAGTTACGAATATTGAATATTAATTTTCAAATACGAAGCGCTAACTCCCTAATATATCGTTTTACCCCTTCAATGCCGGGATAAGAAACTCCCAGTTCCTTTGATTGCGTATTGTCGATTGTATGAATAGATTTTTTTGGCGTGCCACTGATAATTGACCGTGAACCACAAATTTCCCTGGCAATTTGGGCAACGTTCATATTATCAATATACATGTCCATCAGATTATATATCTTTCCCGAAGCATCTTTATTGCCGGCCGCCAATTCAATTGCACGGACAACATCTTCAACGTAAACTATTTTTCCCCCGCCGGATACTTCCACATCGCGGCCATGCTTAATATCTTTTACAATATTATACCAGGCGGAATGTGCAAGGTGCGGCGCAAGCCCATAAATGCCGACAGGCCGGAATATCGTTATGCCAAAATGTTTTGAAAGAAAATAAGAATGGCAAAATGCCTCCACAGACGCCTTGTAAGCCCCATAGTTAGAATCCGGCAGCAAGGGGTGCAATTCGTCAAGACGGATATGTGAATAAATAAATCCATAAACAGCACAGGAGCTGATAAAGATGCATTGTTTCACCCCCTCGCATTTCGCAGCATCAAGCAACTCTATGCTCCCCAAAAGATTCGTTTCCACAAATCGTTTTATATCCTTATTGCCCGCTTCATGAAATGACGCCCCATTTCTTTCGTACGCCATATGAACAACAATATCCGCGCCATACACAAATTTCTTCAGCGTTTCTTTATCGTCTAAATTCCCCTGCATATACGTTATGTTTTTTTGAAAATCCTGAAGATGCAACAGATTCGTTGTATTTCTAACAAGTGCCAGGATTTGAATGCCCTTCTCAAAAAACCGCTTTGCAAGGTAATACCCCAAAAAACCTGTTAAACCCGTTACCGCTATTTTCATAATATGCCCCTTTTTATCATTTGACTTTATACAGCAAAACGCCGCCATCACAACTATTACTCTTCCTGACTATCAAACACCATGCTTTTTATTATATTCGATATGAATGGTATGCCAATACAAAAATGCTTATGGCTTATGGCTCGTGGCTCATGGCTGAAAACCTTTGAACTCTAAATCTCACGAAAGTTCCTCTCGTTCCTACGTTACTATGTGGAAACGAGAAGAATGGAGAATATGGCATAGTCGGCAAACTGCGGATTGTGGATTGTGTATTAAGAATTGTGAACTGGAGGTTGAATGGGTGGTTGTCCTTTTGTGTCAATTGCGGCGTTCGCCAGGCGAATATACCACTTTTTTGAAAACAGGTCGTAGGAAATCAGGCAGTTAAGGTTATTGTTGACAATTGCATAATATTGCTTTTTAACCTTGCCCTGAATATTCTTGTCCATCCATTCACTTACAATGCCGGTTACATAGAAGATCTTTCCCTGTAAGGTGAAACGATAGGGGACAACACAACTGATTGTAAGGTCGTTTACCGGCATCCATACTAATGAGAATGCCAGATGTGTAATGGTAGAGACAAGCGCATAACCATACACAAGAAGAACGGCAATGTGAAGAAAGTGTGAAAATGCGACTATGTATTGTCCGGCAAAAATGCCCGTTAATTGTTTGGTTCCAGCCGCATATAAGGCAAGAGACAGCGCTATCTCCCAATATCCTACTGTAAACACGAAGCGGTCATCATTATACGCCTGTTTTTTCAGCGCCATAATACTCAATAATGGCAGCCACCATAGCCCCACAGACCAAAAAAACAATGAAAACCCTTTTAAAAAAGGTAAAAGATCAAGAAATGTTCCCCCTGTGGCTGATATATGCTGAAATAATGTAATACCGGTAAGCGCCGTAAGCGCAGCGGCTCCTACATTCATCCAATAGGGTGAGAGTTCTGAATTATTGGGGAATGAATAAAAAATGAGCCTGAGTACAATTAACGTTATAAACAGAAGATATAAAAACGCCCCTATCGACCACAAACCAAAAGAAATCAGGTGGATAAGGAATAGGTGGCTCGTTGCCTGTTTGGCGGCAATGATACTCATCAAAGCGGTTGCCTGAGTACCTATGCAAATAAAAAACCATCCGCCGTGCAATACTTCTTCCAGTTTCCGCTCTTCAGATTTGCGGGACAAAAACAAAAAGCTGAAAGATAAAAGGGTAATAATTACCCAAAGGGCAAGAGAAACATACAAGAATATCCAGGAAACGGTATAATTGCTCCATAGTTTAGAACAAAAAACACCTGCAAGGCCAATAACCCCCACCACTGAAAAGAGATAGTTGGTTTTTTCCGGGCTATGAATGTCATGTGAAAATTCGCTGTAAAAAAATACGGCCTTCATGGTGATAAAGGCCGCCACTAAAAAAAATGCTGTAATTCCGGCGATAAAAAGATAGGGAGCAGCTTCATTATACCCGTAGGATGACGATATGAGCGCCATCATCATTGTTGCCATAGCGGGAATAAACCAGCGGGTATTGGTTGAATAAGTTGCAATCGTTACTATGTTCATACTATTGTCCCACGGCGGGCGTCATTTCATCGCCCTTCTTTGTTATAAAAGTCTTTTCTTCCATAAAGGAGAGGCACATGAGGCACACGAGAGAAACAAAGATGAATCCTAATGAATTATTGTTGGTATAATCCCTGATGGTGCCAAGAATTATGGGAAGAAAAAATCCTCCAAGCCCTCCGGCAGCTCCAACCATGCCACCTACGGCGCCTGTTTCTTTTGGAAAGTATTCCGCTACCAGTTTAAAGACAACGCCATTCCCAATGCCCAGACAAACCGCCATGCAATAGAAAACAACAAGCGTAAGCGCAAGAGAACTGCTCAGATTCAGATAAATAAGTATGCCAATAAGGAACAAGGAGATAATTGTTAAAACATGTTTCCCATGGAAGATATCTCCCAGGTATCCGCCCAAAATCCTTGAAAAAGTCGCCAGAAACACAAATACAGAAGCATAGCTGCCCGCCTTTACCGGTGTAATGTTGTAAGATTCTTTAAGATAAGAAGGCAGCCAAAGCGAAAAGCATACAAAAAAACCAAACGTCATGAAATAGAAGAGGGAAAACACCCATATTAAATGAGAAGATTTATATACCTTCAGCCGGTCGCTCAAGGTCTTGGGTTTCACCGTTTTAGGTTTTGGCGCATCAGCGGAAAAAAACCAGTAAATAGCAGCCATCAAGAGCAATGGAATGGAATAAAAGATAAACGCTTTGTTCCATCCTACGGATTCAGCAATAAATGGCGCTCCAAAGACCGCTGCAGCAGAACCGACATTTCCTATGCCATAAATTCCCAGCGCCAACCCTTGTTTTTCTTTTGGATACCATTGGGAGACCTGTGGAATACCAACGGCAAAAGACGCCCCGACTGCGCCAAAAAACAACCCGCATATCAATAAAAACAGGTAGCTATGCGCAAAGCCTGCGATGAACATAGGGAAAAAACACACCGCCATCAATGCGCTAAAGACCTTTCTTCCGCCATATTTATCAGTCAAAATACCAATAGGCACTCTGACAATGGAGCCAAGCAACACCGGTGCGGCAAGCAGCAATCCCAATGCGGTTGAAGATAAATCAAATACCACTTTTAAATATGAGGCCAAAGGCGCAAACAGTGACCATCCGGCAAAACTTACCGCAAAGGCAAGCGTAGCAAGTATAAGCACCCTTGTGTTCCCTTTTAATTCTTCAACTTCAACAGGTGTATTTGCAGAAACATTCATAAAAAAAACTCCCGGTAATGTAATGAATGAAATTAATCTATATGTTTACCGCAGTGATTTTAATCCTGACAAGGTTTCAAACCCTGTCAGGGTTGATGGAAAAGCCTTTTAAAATACTACAGCGTATGGGATATCTCGAAAGAGGTTTGTACCTTTAACGGCAAATGGTAATACTCATCGGTAATCAGAGTGCTGCTTTGTTTTATAAACACCAGGTTGTCGTCCATTCCCTTCATCAGGGTGAAAAAACCGTTTACCTTTCCATCCCTGAACAGCATAGATAATGTCTTTTCATGGTCATAGGGATGCGCATACAATTCATTTATCTTTTTCCCGAGCATGTCATCCGGAGACGAAAAGCCAAGAAGCCTTGCTCCCGCAGTGTCGATATTCAAAAGTACGCCATCGTAAGACGCCTCATACTCAAACCACCCCTTTGTAAATTCCGCGGTTAAAACTTTTTTTGTCTTTTCCCTCGGGGATAAAATAACGTTAGTCATAAATAACTCCTTTCAAAAAATTAAGCGTCTTGAAAATGGTCTGTATCATCTACAGTAGTTATTCGAATTTGCTTTTTTAGCCTTTTTGTGACATATCATTTATCAATGGCTAACAAGGTCTATCATTCCTTATACGGAACGAGAGCGCTTTTTAATGGTAATTTCCGCCTTTTACCAGTTCGCTCTCCTTCTTATCATTGTGAAAAATATTTTCAGATTTTTTAATACGATACTCCTTTCTGAACTTTGAAATGTTATTTTCTATAAAACCTTCTTCTCTCGGTATGGCAATAGATCCCAGTACACTAAAGGGATTTGATATTCTGTATTCCTGTTCTCTGATATAACCGCTTTCCTTCTTCAACTGATATCCGTCCAAAATCGCTATGATAAATCCCACAACAAGAATAAGGGCAGTCCCGATCAAGGTTTTTTTAGGGAGAGGCAAACCTTTTATCATATATCCCAGATTGATTTTTCTGTGTAATAAAAAGGCAAGAACAACTGCGGGAATGAGCACTACAATCATGAAAGATTTTATCATTGAGTTAATATTGTTTATTGTATTAAATGCCTCATCTGCATCTATCTCCACCATTAAACCCATGTGCATATCTTTCAGCCAGCGCCATGCGCCAACGACCTTTATTCCTCCATAATCGCGATATCCTTCCAGGTTATAGCCGGAAGCCTTTCCCGTAACACAACTTTTCACTCCTTTTGTCATCATTTTTGTTTCCGGGTTCTCTACAATGTGACACGTTTTGCATGTATCATTCGTCTCATTTCCATGGTGACGGGAAAATCTTGATTGTGTAATCATAATTCCTTCTTTATTTATCAAATAGGCTTCACCTGTTTTCCCGAGTACAAAACTATTCATCGCCGTATCCAGCAGGGAAGTATTCATCCAAAGGAAAATCGCTCCAATGATATCGTGGCGATTTCCCTTGATTGGGTATGATATGAACAGCGAAGGTTCTTCAGTGTCTTCTTTTTTATTTACCGAGAAATGTGATACGCCAGAAATATATGACTTGCCGTCGTACAAAGTCTCCTGAACATCCCGAAAGGCGTCTTCCTTCATAATATTCGTTCCCTTAAGTGACTTTTCGTCTGCGGTCGTTATGTGTACAATACCTGCCGCATCACATATAAAAATCCCTTTATAACCATAATCTGCCTTCGTACACTCCAGTTGCGTGCTTAATCGTAAATATTCAAGTTCATTTCCGCCGCTTAAAATACCTACAAAATCTTCATCACCATAAATAAACATTGTGCTTTGAATAGCATCAGAAATTGAACGTGCATGCGATCTTCTTTCTTCCCAAAACCGTGAGAGAAGGTCATTTTGTTTGTACAATGCGTCTTCCAGATTTCTTTGAACATGTTGTTCCAGCTCTGTCTTCGCATTGGGAAATGCCAACATGCGAAACAACAAAAGCGGAAATAATCCAAAGAATACAAGGGTGATAGCTACGATAAATATACTTTCCTTAAATAATTTCTTCATGTTTTACCTCTTCCATGTTAAATTTACCGGCCTCTTCCGGTTTCATTAATTCATTAAGACACGACTTGATTTCATCCATACTAAAAGGTTTCCTAATTACCTTTTTTGCACCCTTACAAATGGCTTCCCTTGCAATATCTTCATACGTATATGCTGTAATAATCACTATTGAAGAAAAAAGCTGTTCCTTTCGAATGCGTTCTAACAGTTCAATTCCATCTATGCCTGGCATCTTCATGTCCAGTAATATCACTGCATAGTTTTTCTTTTTCATCTCTTCCAGTGCATCCATGCCGTTTGCTGCAACTGTTGTCTCAAACCCTAAATCCGTCAGGGAATTCGATAATACCTTTCTATACCCCTCTTCATCATCAACGATCAGAATTCTTTTCGATAGCATGTGTGTACTCTCTGTTTCCTGCACTAAAATGGTTAAACCTTTTCTCACTGTTCTTGTGATGCCAGATGTTTTCTTGCGATAGCATTCGTTGTTTTATGAATAGAGCAACCGATGTGCCTGTAAAAAAACAGAACAGTAAAACATTCATAAGTGCTTTCATTCAGAAGATATAAAATTTTTAAAAACGAAAACAGGCAATCTGTGAACAAAGAATATTGTAACCTTTTTGTTTCCTGTTAAATTTATGGCAATAGGCATAACTACATAAAATAACAAGGTATAGAAGCAAAAATGCAATAAAGTTACAGATGGAAACAATTTGGTTGCAGTTTCGTAAAGGTGAGCGGGGCGACAGGGCAAATACAGGCAACTTCTTAATAAGTTGAGGTTTTTATAACCACAGTCGGCAATCCTCAATCCTCAGTCTGCAATTTGCCGACTGTAGATTGCCGATTGCCAAAGAGGGAGTGGCAACATCAAAAAATTCTATTTAAACGCTTAGGCATGCTGTATAATATTGACTTCGTAACATTTTAGTTCTATGAAAGAAAACCACTCGTTCCCAGGTAGCGTCAAAGCATGCCTTGTCGCTAACTGGGAACGAGCATTTTTTGCTTTTTCAAAAATCTAAACTGTTACGGTTATTTTAATCGGGATTTTGGATTTTGTTTAATATTTCATAATTTCGTGTATGGATAAATATATATTTTTTGCAAATAAGAATTCCTTGCAAAAGCATGGATTTACTTTAATCGAACTTATTATCGTTATGGTAATTATGGGAATCATTGCCGGTATTTCAATTCCCCGCTATACAGGGTCTCTTGATACCATTAAATTCAGGAAGATTATGTCCGGCATTGTTTTTTCCCTGAGAGAAGCCAGGATTATTGCAATGTCCGGGGGGGCAAAAACGGAAGTAGTGCTTGACCTGTTGGACGGCTATCTATGGTGTGAAGGCATGGAAAAATTGGAAATCCCCTATGAAATACAAATGTTTTCTGATAATTTTGAGGATGCTGACGAACAAATAAGGGTCTTTACCTTTTATCCGAACGGCACTGCCCACGGCAGGAAATTGGGGTTTGCATATGGTGAAATGACTGCGGTTTTGCACATAGAACCCCTGGGCGGCCTTGCCACGTTTCGCTTAGGCGAAGACATGGAACAGACCGTAAAATATGAAAGAATCCCGGGAGAAATTACCGATAAAGAAATTGAACAAAAGATCAATGCATTGAAAGTTTCTGCTGTTTTAACAAGTAGAGGACCAAGGGGAAAGACCCCATTACACGCGGAGAACAGAAGCGATTCCTTTGACAACTACGAAGATGATTCCTATGATGTCGATGAAGAAGATGAAGATGAAGATGAAGATGTGGATGATTAATGGCATGCGCTAAACGGCCAATGTATTATATTAATACTTTGAAAAGACGAAAGGGGAACCACCGATCACACAGATTTTGAATTTGTTTTGAATTTTATGCTTTATCATTAGAATTTGTTTCGTATTTAGTATTTCGGATTTTACCATTAAATATTTTGTCAAAAAGAAGTATTGTTACAATTTTACAACCTTTACTACATGGAGTATGGTGAAATGAAAGAATTGAAAATGAGGTCGTATTTGTTGAGAAATGGTGGTTTTACGTTGTTGGAATTGCTCATAGTTATGATTATTATAGGCCTGCTTGCTGCATTGATAGGGCCTAAGATGATTGGCCGTGTGGGTGAATCACGGCAGACAGTGGCAAAACAACAGATTGAAGGATTCTCAACGGCCCTGGAAATGTTTAAACTCGATACTACCAGATATCCAACGCAGGAGGAGGGTATGGAGGCATTGGTTGCGGCGCCGCACGAAGTGGAAAACTGGAAAGGCCCCTACTTAAAAAAGAAGTTTATTCCTAAAGACCCGTGGGGAAATGACTACGTATATGTGTATCCGGGAGAGAATGGCGATTATGACATTATTTCGTATGGCGCTGACGGCGCAGAAGGCGGCGATGGTGAAAATGCAGACGTGGTAAGCTGGGAGTAGCATTCATAGGTGAGGGCGGCGAAGCAACATTATGAATGCAGGGTTCAAGCCGCAAATTTGGTAACACTTTAGTATTTTTAAACTGGAAATTGTAATTTGCAGTACGACGAACCTCGTCGTACTGCATGGATTTAGCGGGCTTAGATATCTCAGAGAGGAACAAGCCGCAATCTTTTATTCCAAATGCACTGTCCCTACACTACTACACGGCAAACAGCACTATTATTGAAATTTTTTAAAGAACTAATGTGTTACCAAATTTAAGCCCACAAAGGTGTTTTTGCAGGAGAGAATAATAAAGTATGGTGTTGGCAACGGACAATAATGTCGGAGAGGTACTTCTTGAAATAGGCAAGATAAACCGTCAGGACTTAGAGCGGGCATTTGAAGCGCAGAAGCAGACTGGGCAAAAGCTTGGCCGTATACTCATTGACCTTGGAACCGTCTCAGAAGAAGATCTGCGCCTCGCATACAGCAGGTGGCTGGAAATACCGGTTTGGGAAAAAAAGAAGACGGATACATATCCGATGCTGGAAAATGTGCCGAAGGTGTTTTTGACCACAAACCGGGTGCTTCCTTTAAGCCTCGATGAAAACGTACTAGATATCGCGCTTGCAGATCCGCAGGATACGCTACTGATTGAAGCAATTGCATTGTCCACCGGTAGAGAGGTAAGGGTCTTTGCCGGAACAGAAAGAGATATCAGTAGTTCTCTGGAAAAACTCTACGAAACCGGGGTGAGCGAAGAAGAGGAAGATGCTATGGCTTCATCTGTTGAGATGATGGAAGACATAGAACAATTGCGTGATATGGCCTCCGAAGCGCCCGTTATCCGCCTGGTAAACAGCATCCTGACAAAAGCAATTGAAGTAGGCGCCAGCGATATACATATTGAAGTTTTTGAGAGAAATACCCGGCTGCGTTACCGGGTGGACGGCGTCCTGGGTGAGCTTGCCCCCCCGCCCCGCGAGTTGTATAACTCAATTGTTTCACGTATCAAGATTATGGCAAAGTTAAATATTGCCGAAAAACGGCTGCCGCAGGACGGCAGGATAAGAATGAGGGTTGCAGGCAAGGAGATTGATTTACGTGTGTCCATTATCCCTATGAGTCATGGCGAAGGTATTGTAATGAGGATTCTGGACCGTACTGCCGTAATGCTGGATCTGGAAACGCTGGGATTTCAACCTGAATTTTTAAAGAAATTCCGGAGGCTGATCAGCAGGCCGGAAGGCATGTTTCTTGTGACAGGCCCAACAGGAAGCGGAAAGACAACCACACTGTATGCCGTTCTCAAGGAGATCGTTTCCCCTGAAGTGAAGATAATAACCGTAGAAGATCCGGTAGAATACAGTATGCAGGGCGTAAACCAGATACAGGTAAACCCCCAGATCGACCTGACGTTTGCGTCAGGGCTGCGTTCAATTTTACGCCATGATCCGGATGTTGTTCTGATCGGCGAGATCAGGGATCGCGAAACGGCGTCAATCGCTGTCCAGGCCTCTTTGACCGGACACCTCGTGTTTTCAACACTTCACACAAATGATTCGGCTTCTGCCTTTACCCGGTTGATGGATATGGGAGTAGAGGATTACCTGATTTCATCGTGCCTTATTGGCGTGCTTGCCCAAAGGCTTGTTCGCAGGCTATGCCCGAAATGCCGGGAGTTGTATATGCCGGGGCCGGAGATCCGCAAGACGGTTGGGCTAGAAGAAGGCGTCCCCCTGTATGGCCCAAAGGGGTGTGATGATTGTAATAATACGGGGTTGAAGGGAAGAAGGACAATTGCAGAGTTTCTTGTAGTGGATGAAGGCATTCGAAGACTCGTTTTAGCCCACAAAGACTCAAGTGAAATAATGAAAGAAGCCGTGAAAAAAGGGACAAAAACGTTATGGGATGACGGGCTGGATCTGGTTCGAAGGGGAGAGACCACCCTGGAGGAACTACTCAGGGTCTCTTCTGATACGGAAAACGGGTAGTCGGCAATTGGTAGTCGAATATCGAATAATTAACTGCTAATGGACGCAAATAGACGCGAATAAAAAAAACTCATATTAGCGTTTATTTGCGTCCATTAGCAGTTAATTCCCAGCGGGTTCACTCATTAGAAGGCTTTTGTCCTTGACAAAAGCCTTCTAATGAGTGAACCCGCGAATGTGTTTCATTTGTGGTTAATTAGCATTCTAAATTTCCTACATTGAGAACTTGCTTTGTCATAAATTCTTTTAAATATCTTCCGGTATAGGATTCTTTTGTTTCTGCTATTTCCTCCGGCGTTCCTGCCGCGACAATTTCACCTCCTTTTGCACCCCCTTCAGGCCCCAGATCGATAATGTAGTCCGCCGCTTTAATAACCTCATGATTATGTTCTATGACAAGCACGGAATTCCCCAAATCAACAAGCTGATGCAATATTTTCAGTAATTGTTGTATGTCTGCCATATGCAAACCGGTTGTCGGTTCATCAAGGATATAAAGGGTCTTTCCTGTTTCTCTCCTGGAAAGCTCCGTGGCAAGCTTGATTCTTTGAGCTTCCCCTCCGGAAAGGGACGTGCTTGACTGCCCCAGTTTTATATATCCCAGCCCGACGTCCTTGAGTGTGCGTAAAACCCTTTCTATCCTGGGAACAGCGGCAAAAAAAAAATGCGCATCTTCTATTCTCATTTCAAGCACCTCGGATATATTTTTCCCTTTATACATGGTTTCCAACGTTGCAGTGGTATACCGCTTTCCATTGCATTCATCACAAATAACATAGGTATCGGGCAGAAAATGCATTTCCATTTTTTTTGTGCCCTGTCCCTTGCATGCCTCACAGCGCCCACCGCTGATGTTGAAGCTGTATCTTGCCGCGGTATAACCGCGTATCTTTGCCGACTGTGTTTGCGCAAAGAGGGCGCGAATTGGGTCAAACACCTTTGTATACGTCGCCGGATTTGAACGTGGCGTGCGCCCTATGGGAGACTGGTCAATTTCAATAACCTTGTCAATATGCCTGATGCCGGTAATTTTTTCGTGTTTCCCGGGGAGGGTATGGCCGCCGTGCAGGGCTTTTGTAAGGGCGCGGTACAGGACGTCGTGAACAAGTGTGCTCTTGCCTGAACCTGATACGCCGGTGATGCAACAGAAAACCTTTAAAGGGATTTTTACCGAGATTGTCTTCAGGTTATTGGCACATGCACCTTTAATTTCCAGGGCGTGTTTCAGATTGTATTTTTTTCTTTTATGCGTAGTGATTGTTTCCGGTGAATGGCACAGATAACGGCCGGTTATGGAGTCAGGATTGCTGAGAATTTCCTTCAATGTCCCTTGCGCTACGATACGCCCCCCCTGCTCTCCCGCTTTTGGCCCAAGGTCGATGATGTAATCAGCATGACGAATTGTGTATTCGTCATGCTCGACAAGAATTACCGTGTTTCCGTTTTCTTTCAGGGCGTACAGGGTTTTCTGGAGTCGTTCGTTATCCCTCGGATGAAGGCCTATTGTGGGTTCATCCAGCACGTAGCACACACCAACAAGCCCCGTTCCTACCTGTTTTGCCAGTTGGGTTCTTTGCGCTTCTCCCCCGGAAAGGGTATCGCTGCTGCGTCCAAGGGCAAGATAGTGCAGCCCAACCTCCATCATGAACTGAAGCCTGCTTTGAATTTCTTTCAGCAGTTGTTTGGAAATAACGGCCTGTCGTCCTGAGAACGTCAGCGTTTTGAAAAATGCAAGCGCCTCCTCTACAGTGAATGTCATGATTTCATGGATAGAGGTGTTACTGATTTTTACTGCAAGCGCCTCCGGCCTTAATCGTGCGCCATTGCACAGTGAGCACGTTCTGTAGCTCATGTAACCGGAGAGACGCTTCAAAACACGTTCAGAGGTGGTTTTTTTGTAGATCCGGTGCAGATCAGGAATAACCCCCTCGAAATCCGCAGACCCGTAAAGCAATGCGTGAGAAACCTTTTCCGGCAGATTGGCGAAAGATGTAGCAGGTGAAATGGAATACATTTCTGTAAATGTTTTGATGTGATCATCATAAATTGTCTGTGTAAGAGAACCCCAATTGTTCCAGGCGTCAATTGCCCCCTCTTTAATGCTCAGATGCTTATCTTTAATAATTAATTCCGGATCAAAATCAAGGGTACTTCCGAGTCCGTCACATCCCTGGCATGCGCCATAGGGACTATTAAATGAAAACAGGCGCGGGGCCGGTTCTTCATATCCCTTGCCGCAATTGGAACAGGCGTACCGTTCGCTGAAGATCGTGTCTTTCCAACGTTTCTTCTTTTCTTCGCTTACAACCATCACTCCATTGCCAAGAGTGAGGCATGTTTCAATGGAATGGTGAAGCCGTGACTGGACGCCTTCTTTTATAATGAGTTTATCCACAATTGCGTAAATATCATGGGCTTTATAACGTGCCAGTTTCGGGATGACGTCAAGGTCAGTGACCGAGCCGTCAACCCGTGCGCTTACGAACCCCTTTTGTAAGAGCGATTGAAATATTTCCCGATGTTCACCTTTTTTCCCTATCACAAGCGGCGCAAGGAGCATAATCCTTGATTTCTGGGGGATTTCCATGATTTTCTGCTGTATTTGTTCAATACTTTGGCGGGCGATTACGCAGTTGCAGAGACAGCAATAAGGGGTGCCTGTTTTTGCGTAGAGCAGGCGCAGATAATCGTAGATTTCCGTTATTGTCGCCACGGTTGAACGCGGGCTTGAGGGACAAGTGCGCTGTTCAATGGCAATCGTTGGCGGCAACCCTTCAATAAGTTCGACGTCGGGTTTTTGAATCTGGTCAAGAAATTGACGGGCATACGAGGAAAGACTCTCGATGTAGCGCCGCTGCCCTTCCGCGTAAATCGTGTCAAAGGCAAGGGATGACTTTCCGGAACCGCTTATGCCGGTAATAACGGTAATGTGATCCCGCGGTATGTCCACATTTATACCTTTAAGGTTATGTTCTCTTGCCCCCCGGATGATAATGGAGTTGCCGTTTTCTTCTGTGGTCATTTTTCTTTCGTAAACTTCTTCCAGTCCTTTAATAACTCAAGCATCAGCATAACGCCTACTCCCGTTGCTCCTTTTTGCAGGTAGGCATTATTTTTCTCCACCCAGGAGGTTCCCGCGATATCAAGGTGTACCCATGGATATTTCTCAGTAAACTTGCTTAAAAAACAGGCGGCAGTTATCGTGCCGGCGCCGCCACTTCCCGTATTCTTAATATCTGCAATATCGCTTTTAATTAATTCCTGGTATTCTTCCCAGAGAGGGAGTTCCCATACCCTTTCCCATGATTTTTCTCCGGCGGTTTTTATCCTGTTTTTCAATTCTTCATTATTCCCCATCATTCCAGTTGCAATGCCGCCCAAAGCGACTACGCATGCTCCGGTAAGCGTTGCGAAATCAACTACGGCGCCGGGATGAAATTTTTCAGCGTAAGCAAGCGCATCGGCAAGGATCAGGCGTCCTTCGGCGTCGGTATTTGCCACCTCAGCAGTTTTGCCGGAATGAAATGTGACAATATCTCCCGGTTTAATTGCAGAGCCGCCCGGCATGTTTTCCGTACAGGGAATAAGCCCTACAATACGCTGGGTGACCTTAAGTTTGGCAAGGGCGCTGAAAACACCCAGTACGGCTGCCCCTCCCGACATATCGCTTTTCATCTGGTCCATGTTTTTTGCCGGTTTCAGACATATCCCCCCGGAATCAAAGGTGATGCCTTTCCCGACAATTACAATAGTGTCCTGATTTTTGCTTTGCGGATTATACTCCAGTATGATGAATTTCGGGGGCTGTGTGCTGCCCTGGGCAACACCCAATATGCCTCCCATCCTGAGTTTTTTAAGGTCAGGTGTTGATAATATCTTGCATGAGACGCCTTGCTCTTTTGCAATATTTTTTGCAATATTCGACAGTATAGTAGGATTTTTATCCTGTGAGGGAGTGTTCACCAGGTCTCTGGCGAATGAAACTGCATTTGCGATAACCTGTCCGCGTTTTATGCCTTCCTTCACCGGAGTCAGGATTTTCTTATCAGATACCAAAAGGGTAAGCGCCCTGACTTCCTTTTCTTCTTCCGGCTTTGTTTGTTTATACTTTTTAAATTGATACAGCCCTAATACAGCGCCTTCGGTAAAGGACTGGCACCATTCTTCCAGCCTTTCTGCAAGGATTTCCAGTGAATCCATTACGCTTGTCACCTTCTTAATACCCATATCACGCGCGGTTTTAACGGAAGTACCGGACGCCTGTCTGATTTTGTCAAAGGTAATATCTTCTTTTTTCCCTAAACCAACAAGCAGGATATACTGGGAGGGAAATTTGCCATAGGTAGGCAAGGCACGGAGATTGTTAAGCTTTGCGGTAAATTCCTTATTTTTTAATAATTCAGAGATGGCATGGTTGAATGAAACATCGAAGGGTTCTAGTGTCTCGTGTATCTTTTTGCTATCTTCGTACATATAAAAAACTAACATTTCCGCCGTTTCATCTGCCGCATGTCCTGTTTTCGCATTGATAATCACAAATAACACCTTTCTTTAAAAGCAGTTCAAGAGATATTTTTGCATTGAAAAATTATTTATTTTGTAACAATTTAGCTTTTTGAAAAGCCAATATATAAAAAACAATATAACCCCGTTAGGGGTGGTCTGTTTGTAGCTCAATAAAATTCAATAGAGTAAATAGCTCCACAGGAGCGGCCTGTGTATGATTCATAGATAAACAGGCCGCTCCTGACGGAGCTAGTACCTCTTCATCCTTATCTTGCTACAAACAGTTCGCTCCTATGGAGCTTATAGATAATACATTTTTCGAGAAACTAAATTGTTACTCTATTTTATTTTTTTGTACGAACAGGATGTGTTTTAGGCAATTTTTCCGCAATCTTCATTGCCTCCGGAGAACATTCCGGATGCCCCCAGCCACTTTGGCTTGTCCCGGCAATTATGTCATGTATGATATTATCGTCGCCGGAAGGGCTGACACCTTTGGGGACATAGTCCAGCATAAGGACATGCCGTACTTTCCATGCAATAATATGGTCAGCACAGGAACTATCTCCGCTCACTCCCAATGCACCAATCAGCACACCTTCACTATTGTAAAGCGCCAGTCCGCCTCCAAACACATTTATACCGCCAATCCTCCTGCCAGCCATAGGGTCGTTTTCCTTTCCATATTTCTGCGGCGCCCCGCTGTAGGCGGTTTCTGTATCAACCGGATTACTCAACTGCAGCCCGAACAAACTGCCGCCAGGCTGAACTGCAGAAAAAAGATTCGCAGTCGATAATGCAAATCCGGGCAAACTGAACGCATTTGCAGTGTTTGCCTTTTGTGCTGAAATAACCCTGCTTCCGGGCCACTGATCGCCTCTCTCATTTCCGGAGAAGACCACCACTCTCACAAAGCCGTCCCGATCTACAACGGTTGCCCACATATTGAAACCAAAGCCGCCGTTGTCTTCTTTTACCACCGCCGATAACGCATCTTTTAATGCCGAATGGGAAGGCAAACCACCGGCAGCATACAAAGAAGAATTCATACCATGAAAAGACACGGTAACAAAAAAGGCATAAAAAAGTATCTTACGAATGCTCATCATACTACCTCCCAATAATAAATTTTTAATAATTGAACCACACATGATTTCATATACTTCTTTGCCATTTTTCTCAGGCATAACTACGTCTAAGACGAAGCTTCTCGACAAATCCCGTTCCCAAGCTGGAGCTTTGTAACGGGAGGAAAAATATTGAAATTCCTATACGTTTATTATGGAACAAATGCGACCTACTGTACATTTAAGATACCCCCTTGTCAAGAATCGAACCGCAGCTTAAAATAATCCACTTTATTCGTCTCACCCACCTTACGGCAGATTGATTCCCTCACCGGCTTTGCTGAAACACGTGTTTTTCCATACATTGAATATCTGACGTTGTAAATCACAGAAAAATGGCGAAAAAAAGTTGTATTTCCCTGTGTGTTTTACTATCATTCTAACTCCTCAAAAAAGAACCTGTTGTGTCATTTTGCAGTGCAAACGCATTATAACCACTGTAAAATCAATGAGATATTCAAGGCGGGTTCAGGATTCACAGTATTTGTAACGCTTTAGTTTTTTAAAAGTTAAAACTTGTTTTTTATTGTATATAGCTGAAAGGAGAGTGTATTGTCATGTCCGCAAAATTAATTAAAGGTACAGAGATTGGTGAACAAATATTAGAGGAAATTACCGGTGAAGTAGCGGAAATAAAGAAGAAACACGGCGTTGTTCCAGGCCTGGTAACAATCCTTGTCGGAGAAAACCCGGCATCCATGTCGTATGTAACCTTAAAAATCAAAACCGCTCACCGGGTTGGTTTTAAAGAGGTGCAGGATTCACAACCGGCGGATATTTCAGAAAAGGACCTTCTCGCCCTTATTGAAAAGTACAACCACGACGATTCAATTCACGGCATCCTTGTACAGCTTCCACTCCCGAAACATATTGATGAAAAGAAGGTGCTTAATGCCATTGATCCGGACAAGGATGTTGATGGGTTTCATCCTGTAAATGTCGGACGTCTTATGATCGGAGGCAATGAGGTAAAATTCCCGCCCTGCACCCCCGCCGGCATTCAGGAATTGATTGTACGGTCTGGCGTTGAAACCCGCGGCGCTGAGGTGGTTGTGGTTGGGCGTTCTAACATTGTGGGAAAACCAATCGCGAATATGATGCTTCAGAAAGGGAAAGGGGCGGACGCTACGGTAACAATAGTCCATACACAAACAAGAAATATGGCGGAACACTGCAAACGCGCAGACGTCCTTATTGTTGCCGCAGGAGTTCCCGGACTGGTAAAACCTGAATGGATTAAACCTGGCGCGTGTGTAATTGATGTGGGGGTGAACAGGGTAGGCGAAAAACCCAGCAAGAACGACCCAAACAAGATGGTTGCTCTTTTAAAAGGAGATGTTGATTTTGAAGCGGCGAGTGAAATTGCAGGATTTATTACCCCTGTTCCCGGAGGAGTAGGCCCTATGACCATTACAATGCTTATGAGAAATACCCTCAGGTCTTTGAAGTTTAAACTGGGGATAAAATAGAAAATTACGCTTTCATCCGGAGGTTGGAGGTCCGCGAAAAACATGGATCTCTGACTTCTGACCTCTGACCTTACACTATCGAGTTACTCTTACTTTAACTTTTGCCTTACTATTTGAGTCGCTTGACACAAACCTTGCCGTTGCATTTCCTCTCTTTACGCCCTCAATCGTAAACACAGCCTGTCCATTATCATCTGTGATTGCATTTTCGGGAGATATGGAAATATTGTTTCCACCCTTTATGATTTCCCAGATTAGCAGCACACCATAGCGAGGGTCGCCACCATTACATGCAACTGTTATCGTAACCGGTGCGGAAGAAGTGCGGGCAATTTCCATAATCTGCTGATCCGCAGATACAGTCTCTCTCTTACACTGCGCTGATGTTTTGAATGACATTTCACTTCCGTATAACGTCCCAACGCTGTTTTTTGCTACCAGCCGGTAATAATACGTTGTACTGAAACTCAGGCTACTGACACTACTATTTATAGAAACATCCTCATATCCGCCAACCGTTAGTTCTTCTGTTGTATTATCATAAGAACCGCTCACCGTTCCATACTCAAACCATGCTATCGTTGACAGTCCGGCGGCATTAATTGTCCCGTGCAATGTAGCCGATTCAACGGTTATATATGACGCCTCGCCCGTAGTTACTTCCCCGCTTACCGAAAGTGAGCTGTCGAATCGTGATATGAATGCATTGCCCAACTCACTATTAAAACCGGCGCTATATGCTGCTTCTGTGACCGGGAAATCATTCGAATACGTTGAACCTGCAATATACACGCCTCCGGCAGCACCCAAAACCATCGCGAGGGATTTATCATCATCCGCCCCACCAAGATACGTTGAAGCAAGCAGACTGGTCAGATCGCTGTTGAATTTCGAAATAAACACATCCGCACCGCCGTTAAATGATTCGTCAAAAACGTTAGCAGTTGTAGGAAAGTCTTCTGATTTGGTAATGCCAGTTACATACACATTATCCTCAGCATCTGTTACTAATGCATACGCCTCTTCATAATCCGAGCCGCCAAGATAGGTTGAAGCAAGCAGACTGGTTAAATCATCATTAAACTTCGATACAAAGACGTCTCCCCCATAATAAGACGAATCATACGCGCCGGCAGTTGTGGGAAAATCCGCGGACTCTGTTGAACCTGTATAACCTGTTATATATACGTTTCCGCTTGAATCCAGCGCCAATGAATAAGCGCCGTCATAATCATATCCGCCAATATATGTTGAAGCAAGCAGACTGGTCAGATCGCTGTTGAATTTCGAGAGAAACGCATCCGCACTGCCGTTAAATGATTCGTCAAAAACGTCGTCAGTCACCGGAAAGTCTTCTGATTTGGTAATGCCCGTTACATACACATTATTACTTACATCAAGCGCCAGTGAATAGGCTCCGTCATACTCTGACCCGCCCAGATATGTCGAGGCAAGCAAACTGTTTAAACCATCATCGAATTTTGTGATAAAAACATCTCTGTATAAGCCCGAAGACGATGTATCGTAAGCGCCTTCGGTGGTGGGAAAGTTAGTAGAGGAGGTCATGCCCGCTACATATACATTGCCGTTTATATCAAGCGCCAGCGAGCGGGCTTCTTCACTATACGACCCGCCCAGATATGTTGACGCCAATAAACTGCCAAGATCGCCGCTCAACTTCGACACAAAGGCATCACCGCCGGAATACGAGGCGTCATACGCATCTCCCGTTACAGGAAAATCTTTTGAATAAGTAAAGCCCGTTATGTAAACGTTGTCGCCTGAACCAATCGCCAGTGCATGGGCATCTTCAGTATTAGAACCGCCAAGATATGTTGAAGCAAGAAGACTCGTCAGGTCATTGCTGAATTTTGAGATAAAAACATCTTTATTACCGCTGGAAGAGGTTGCATATGCATCATCTGTCACAGGAAAGTCATCTGACATTGTTACTCCAAGAACAAACACATTATCATTTGAGTCCACTCCCAAAGACCTGCACTCTTCGTCAGAATAACCTCCCAAAAAAGTAGATGAAATAATAGGGTCAATGACGAGTTCCTTTGACCTGTCAAAATTAGCCGTTCGGAAACCATAGATAAATTTATCACCAATAGCGGTTTCCGTTATATTGTTCGCAAATACAGGTTTAGCACCCTTACTATTTGCCGTTCTGCGCCATCCATACTTCTTATTTTCTACGATACGATGCCCACTGTTGTCTGATATCTTTTCACCCTCATGAAGATAATATGTAACAGGCACATCTACTTTTTTGCCGTTGATAATCTGATACGCAACAGGGCGCGAAAATGCCGCCATCCCGGTTTGTGTTTCAACCGCAAGCCCGCCATAAGCATTAATTTTTAATGTGCTTCTTTCTGCCGTTTCAAGGCAAACCCTTATTTCGTCGGGGTTTGCCCCTGGTTTTACATAAAACAGCTTTTCTACGGCATTTCCATACGCTTTTAATTTCAATTCTATCCCATCGTATACCTCTCCCAGACTTACCATCCTGTAGCTTGAAATTGCGGACATCCATTTCCCAGCGTCATCCCCCTTAAAATAATTGATCTTCGCTGCCACCTCTTCTTCCCCTCGTATTCCGGATAGGGCACTGCCCGCAAGTTTTTCCCGGAGAATGAAAAGCCCCCTCTTTTCACCGGCAATGCCTTTCTTGCCGGAACTTTTCTCAATTGTTTCGGAGAAATCAGGGGGAGTCGTCTTGTTTTTCGCCTTACGCGCGCTTAATGCCTGTTTTCTTTGATGCTCCGGCAATACATACACCATTTCTCCGTCTTTTGTGACAAACACTGTGCCGCAGAAGATGTGCGCATAAAATGCCACCCGTTCATCCTGCTGCCCCTTGTTGACAATGAAAGGCGTCTCCATTTTCACAATCTTTTCAACGGCTTTTTTGTCCTTTGTTTGCTGTCCGCTCCCACCAAACAATTCATCTTTGGAAACAGGCGTTTGTATATCAAATTTCTCAGCCGCTAAACATACCTGTTTAAAAGAAAACACCCATAGTGCAATGCATATCAAAAATGCCAACGCAACGTTCCTGTTCTTCATCTCAAAAATTCCCCTCCTCGGGTTCTTGCATAGTAGGGACATGGCATGCCATGTCCCTACTATGTTATCGTAAATTAGGAATTTCCTCTGCGGTATAAAATGTGGCTTTAAAAATGGAATTATCAATCACATCTTCTTTATTCGCATAAAAATAAGGACTTACATATTCCCATACCACTTCCTTGTCGGATGTTACCTGAAATATGCGGCCAAAACACCCTTCGGTGATAAGGGTATTCCCGTTTGATAATCTTTGCGCCCCCGATATTGTAGGGCTGAAAAAATTAATTGCCGGCACATCACGGTATCGCCACACAATCTCTTTTGTATCCCGGTTTAGTTCTATTACTCTGGAATAGGGGACGGGTTCAGACTTCCGTTGCTGTCCGTTATCGAATACAAGTATATTGCCATTCTTAAGGATGCGTGGGTCATGTTGCTGGGCAAAGACAGAGTGTCCGAGCTTCCAGACAAATTTCCCGGTATTCTTGTCAATAATTCCAACGGTAGAGATATTTCTAAAACTCACCATTACCTGGTTGTCATCTTCTAACGGGACAACGGCATTTGCGTGCGTCCATTCATCCCTGGGGCAATTTGATTGAATAACATCCGTATCAAAATCAAGGTGATCCTTCGCATGCCACTTCCATACCTGACTTCCATTCGCATCTACCTCTATAATAATATCCGCCCACATATCGCCTTTTTTGCTGGAACCTTCAGTCCCCCCTTGTACCTGGTCTCTTATCTCCTCTGACAGTTTTTCCACCGCCAGGTAAATGGCGCCTCCGGAAGAAGTACGCCTGCCGTCATGGTGATGGTAGGGATTGCGAAGCTCCCATACAATATTTCCTTTCCAGTCCACTTCCATCATAATGCCCCCTTTAAAACTGTTCCAGTTTGGCCACAGATCCCAGGCGCCGTCATCCTCAACCTGCCCGTTATAGAAAAGATTGCCATTCGGCAGTAAATAGCCATACACACCTGGGGCATAAGGCAAATTCCACTGATGCACCACCTTGCCGTCATTCGTATCAATAAGAAATACTTCGCCGCAGGTATTATTCATTGGAGTAAAAAGAATATATCCCATAGCCGCTTTTTCCCTGTCAACTGCAACAACACCTGTGCGGCTGACCCTGCGGTGGGTTTGCTGGTCTATCGCCAACTTATCCACCAGATCATCTGCGTGTATGCCTTTACCTTGCCAGCCGCTAATCAATGCGGTGAAACCTAAAATATACATCGCTGTTTTTATTATTTGTTTTGAGCTTTTCATACTCCGTTTTTCCTATAAAATGCCATTGAGTTTACAATACAATACTTGCGGCAGATACAACATATCAAAAATACGAACGCTTTATTTTGAAGGTTCAATTTGTAACAAAAACCTAATGTTTTCTATCGTTGCCCGGACTCCTTTCCCCCTAAGCTGGCATAGCCAGAACCTATCAAGCACGAAATGGGAATTTGTTTTGAATTTCGGATTTCACCATTAAGGGAAAATGGGATTTGGATGCTTTGGCTATTCTTTTACTATGCCAACACCCTATTTGCAAATAAAAAATGCCATAATACACCATAAATGGAACAATGATTATTGCAACAATCTTTAACACTTTAGTTTTTTGAAAAATTCCAATAATAGCGCTGTTTTCCGTACGATGCTGGTACAACGGACATCCCTCGTCTCTCGTGCTTCGTCTCTCGCTCTTACGTTTTTCAAAAAACGAAAGTGTTACAATCCCACTTGCCTTGTACTATATTGCCGATAACGGCAAGCAGGACCTTGCATCCGCTTTGTCAAATTGATACACTTCCCACGTTGGTGGAGAAAACATGTTTTTCACAGAGTTTTTCAGAAAATCACCTTATTGCCAATCGCTCAAATTTTTTAAAAGGCCGCGTTAAGCAGATGGAAGATAAAAAGAGGTTAAACATACTTATAACTTCAGGACCTACAAGGGGTTATATAGACGACGTCAGATATATAAGCAATAAATCTTCCGGCAGATTGGGGGCTGCAATAGCAACCGAAGCGCTTAAAAGGGAGGCTGACGTCACAATGGCGTATGGCACAGGAAGTATTATTCCTGATGTTACTTGCTTAGGAAAAGAAACGGGTAACCGGCTTACCCTCATTGAAATAGAAACGATACAGGATCTGTCAAAATTATTCCGGGAGGGTTTACAGGGGAAAGTCTTTGACGCCGTTGTCCACGCCATGGCGGTGCTGGATTATATCCCTGAACAACCGGTCGAAGGAAAAGTGTCTTCCCATAGCAATGAGATTACCATACGGTTTATAAAAACTCCGAAAATAATAAAGTTAATAAAAGAGCTTTGGCCCCGTTTGCTGCTCATCAGTTTTAAATTAGAAGCGGGGATTCCCCATGATGAACTCATGAAAAGGGCCTATGCCTCCTTGCTGAAAAATAAAGCGGATTTTGTGGTAGCAAATGACCAGCATGAGATTTTAGGGGATAAACATCCCGGTTATATCATTAATTCACATCAGGAACTGGTGGCAACGTGCAATACAAAACAAGATATAGCAGAAAGGCTCATAGACATAATATATAGTCAAACAAATCTGATTTTAGAAATGTAGGGGCGAAACATTTGCCTGTATATAAGATTCGGACGTAAAATGTTGCTGCACACGCGTTAACTCCACTCTAATTGAACTAGTCTACTGTACACAGTCAAATGCTTCTCCCCTACTCTGGTAATTCCCCGGTTGCTAAGGTGAGAAGGTGCAGGGTTGTCCTGGTTGCGGCCATGCACGCAGTGTAATTTTACCCTTTACGCCTCTCCTATTTGAAAACATGTATGCATGAAATATGAGGCGGAATAGACAAACCTGCAACAAATTAATGGATAATAAAATTCTTGTTTTATCATGATAAAGTGAGTATCATTTTTTCATTGGCCGATTTCATTACGTACTGCAGTATTTTTGCTGAAAAACAACCTTTTTTCTTGCTTGCCGCATAACAGCTCCGCCGAATGGAGTCTGCAAGTGTTGCAGCTTAACGTTAATACATTAAACAGTACATTATTTCACCTGAAAACTTAGTAAAATAGAGTAGGAGACTTTATAATGAAAAAGATTGTATTTGTATTTGCTTTATCGCTAACATTATCTTCCGTAATAATCGCAGAAAATACTTTTGCCTATCAAATGAAATCGGTGGAAGAACCCTCTCGTGACTATACACATAGTAATTATTCACAGGAACATTCGCATGAAGCGCAAAACGAGGGCGGCTATTTTCTTGCCGGAAAAATTGCAGAAACAATGAACAGTGGCGGCTATACGTATCTCTGCATTGATGACTACGGGAAAAAAACATGGGTAGCCATACCGGAAACAACCGTATCCGTGGGGCAGGAAGTTGTTTTGCAACCAGGTTTTGAAATGACCGGCTTTGAAAGCAAGACCTTGAACAGAACATTTGACAAAATCATTTTTTCCAACGGTCTGGCGGATTCAGGGCAAGAAGCTCCTTCATACACTACCAAAGGCAGCAAGGGCATCAGCGTTACAACAAATGAAAATATCTCTGTGGAAAAAGCTACAGGGGCGGACGCTTATACCGTAGAGGAACTTTATGAAAACAGCAAGAAGCTTAACAATAAAAAGGTCATTGTGAAGGGTAAAGTAATTAAAGTTTCTGTTGGCATTATGGGTAAGAACTGGCTGCATCTTCAGGACGGAAGCGGAAGCCAGGATAAGAATAATACAGACCTCGTAGTCACCACAAAAGATCAACCTTCTGTCGGTGATATTGTTACGGTAAGCGGCACTCTCTATAAGGATAAGGATTTTGGCAGCGGTTATAAATATAATGTAATCGTGGAAGAAGCCACAGTGAAGAAATAACGGAGGAAGCCACGTTTGTTAAGGATGGATTTCAGTGGTTTGTAATGGCACAAACTTTCTTTCGTAATGTATTCACTGCCTAACAGGCAAAATGTTCTTTATTATCTTTTCAGGCTGTCCGGGAATTCAGTTTTTCGCAATTTTCTTCTATAATAAGTCATCATATATTAACAGCTGGATTTTTGCGGGATTCTCTATTCACGGACAGCCTGTTTTCTTTTAAACAGGCGAAAACTATGTCCATAGCTGCTCCTGTAAATAAAGCAATCAACCATTCGCCTGAAAATACTTTTTCCCCGGCAGATTTCGAAGATGAGCACAGATAAAAAACATCAAGTGGATTCAGATTGCAAATCTGAACCCGGCCTGTAGTATTCGGACGCTCAGGGCAGTTTTCTCCCTGCAGCTACCGCTAATATCCTCCTCCCTATCCACGAAGACGAAGTTGCCATAAATAAAAACCCGCCGCCATCCCCAACACATTGTGCAGTGATATAAATATACCGTGCAACATATATATATATATCATTGATTTTACAATGATTAAGATGTGTTTACCCTAAGCTGGCATAGCCAGAACCAAACAAACAGGAAATAAAAAATACGAAATACGAAACAAAACGTAACTATTCAGCGTAATCCATTAAACTACCGAAGCACAACTCGTTCTCAAACCTTGTACTGAACATAGTGAAGTATCTGATTGGGTACGTAATGGCAAAGGTATCAGTTTGTCATTGCAGGGGGGTCTCAGCTTGTCATTGCGAGGGGTCTTTTCCGAAGCAATCAGTATACTACGAGATATTTCGTGACGTAAGAAACGTCATATCGCGGGAGAAGCAAATTAAGGGTGGCTCAAGGGCTAAAAAAATAGAATTAATTAATGGGATGAATGCAGGATGGAAGGATCTCTATGACGGTTTATGAGATTGCTTCGGAAAAGACCCTCGCAATGACAAGCTGAGACCCTCGCAATGACAAGCGGGTAC